>DJOI01000053.1:46546-61275 GCA_002439605.1 Candidatus Segatella mututuai
GCCGCTGTGTATGGCGGTACCGACATCGGTTCGCAGATTCGCACCTTGAAGCATGGTGTGCAAATCATCGTTGCCACCCCGGGTCGTTTGCTCGACTTGATTAACCGTGGCGTGGCTCAGTTGGAGCACGTGAACAACGTAGTGCTCGATGAGGCTGACGAGATGCTCAACATGGGCTTCTCGGAGAGCATCAATGCCATCTTCGAGAATGTGCCAGCGGAAAGAAACACACTGCTCTTCTCTGCCACCATGAGCAAGGACATAGAGAAGATTGCCCTCAACTATCTGCACGACCCCAAGGAAATCGTGGTGGGCTCTCGCAACGAGGGTGCCGAGCACGTCAATCACATCTACTATCTCGTGAACGCCAAGGACAAGTATCTCGCCCTCAAGCGCATCGTCGATTTCTATCCACGCATCTTTGCGATTATCTTCTGCCGCACCAAGTTGGAGACGCAGGACATCGCCGACAAGCTCATCAAGGACGGTTACAATGCCGAGGCCTTGCACGGCGACTTGAGCCAGCAGCAGCGTGACCTCACCATGCAGAAGTTCCGCAACCATACCGTGCAGTTCCTCGTGGCAACCGACGTGGCTGCCCGTGGCTTGGACGTGGAAGACCTCACCCACGTCATCAACTATGGCTTGCCAGACGATGTGGCAAGCTACACCCATCGAAGCGGTCGTACAGGTCGTGCAGGCAAGAAGGGAACCTCCATCTCCATCATCCATACTCGCGAGAAGTTCAAGGTTCGCCAGATAGAGAAGCAGATAGGCAAGGACTTCGTGGACGGCACTCTTCCTACTCCGGAGGAGATTTGCAAGAAGCAACTCTTCAAGACGATGGACGACATCATGAAGACCGATGTGGACGAGGAGCAGATTGCGCCATACATGGACGAAATCAACCGCCAGTTCGAGTACATCGACAAGGAGGACATCATCAAGAAGATGGTGACCATCACCTTCGGCAAGTTCCTCGATTACTATAAGAACGCCCCTGAGATAGTGAAGCCAGAGACGGGCAAGGGTTCTCGCGGTGGTCGTGGCTCTGAGGGTCGTGGAAGCCGTGGCGAGCGTGGAAAGGTGTCGAATGGTCGTCGCAAGCACGAGGCTGAGGCTGGATTCAAGCGTCTCTTCATCAACCTCGGCAAGGCTGATGGCTTTTATCCAGGTGAAATCATGCAGTACTTGAACAGGCATGTGAAGGGCCGCCAGGAGGTAGGCCATATCGACTTGCTCTCCAAGTTTGCTTACATCGAGGTGCCTGAGGAGGATGCCAAGCGAGTGATGAAGGCTTTGAACGGCACGGAGTATAAGGGCAGAACCGTGAGATGCAACGATGCCGATGAGGAAGGTCATGGCAGGGCAGCTCGTGGCGGACGTGATGCTGAGGGCAGAGGTAGCCGTGGCGGACGTGGCGGTCGCCGTGGTGATGCTCGTAATGGAAGGAAGTCTCGTCGTCAGGAGGATACTGGCGACTGGCGTCAGTTCTTCCAGAACAATGACAATATAAAACTGAAGGGCGAGGAGCCAAACTTCGAGGAAGAAGGTTGGGCACGCCGTCGTCCAAAGAAATGACATCTATTATAATGGATAATAGGAACGTTTTAGAAACAATATTCTGTAGAAATGCTCAGATAGTTAAGGGAACTCTTTCTCGCAGTTAAGAGAAAGAGTTTTTTTATTGTTTGAAAGTTTGGTTCCGTGTCTCGGAATGGAGATTATCTCATCAGTATTGTCATGGAGATAGTTGTCTAATATAAAAAATAGGCTTCTATCTCTTGCGGAAGAAGCCTATTACTATCAAACTACCTAAACTTGCCCCAAGCTTTATCCAATGTACTAACACGGACATGAAAACAAATATACGGTAAGGGATAAGCAAATGAATAAGAAAGGAAAAATGGAAAATGACGAAATCTCCTTTACACATCACGGCTGAAAGCGGATGTAAGCCCTGTCGTCAAAACTCTTGTTGCCTTCCACACGGCCTTTGGTAGCTATGAAACAACTGATGTTTTGGGGATCATTGGCGATTTGATTCGTCAAGGCAACCTCGCTCTCTGCCAGGGTAGGCTTTAGGAAAGGATAACCATCGCTCGCCAAGACTATCTCGGTAGAAGAGACGGGAACTACCACCACTCCCTCCCGATAGATGGGAAATCCATCGATAACGGCATAATTCCTGTTCTGTCCATAGAGCATAGCCTTTATCAGCAAGGGCTTTATCTGCCTGCGAGCCTCGGCGGGCGAAAGACCTTCTTCTATAAGAGCCACACGCCGGGCAGCTATCTCCTGCTCATAAGGTTTGGCATTGTCGTAGAACCGTCCACCGATGAGGGCCTGACAATCGCCCACCATCCATACTTCCTTTCTTGCTCTGCTATAAAGAATAGCAGAAGCTGTGAGTCGTTCTTCGGGATGGAACTTCAGTCGCTCTGCCACTCCAAGCGCTTTGTACACCTTATGAATATAATTGGTGACTTCTTTGCAGAAATCATCCACTGTAGCTTCTGGCTTCAACTCCTCACGAATATATTGTGAGACAAGCATCATGGCATAACGCCCGTTCTTCATGTCGGGATTGAGATGCTCGGGCGTCTTGCTCGTACTACCATCTATCACGGCGATGAAGTCGGGAGTCACCACCAGTCCATCCTCACAGGCTTCCTGGCTTTTCTTTCCAATAATGTTTTGTTCTATGATGGTCATGGTTTGACGTTCATACATTACTTAACAACAAACTTCTTACCAGCCACGACGTATATGCCAGCAGAAAGATTGCTCATGTTATTTCGAGTACCCATGCGTAGCCCACTCAGATTATAGACATGTCCATCGGTTGGGACTGCAGCATTCTCTTGACCTATCACATTCTCTATGGCTGTCGTAGAAGAATCACCGTCAAAGCTGAACGAGAGAGCCTTAGCATTGCCTTGTGCATCCGTTATGGTGACATACCAGCTTGTACCCATAAAGTTGTTCCAGGCAGAACTGAGATGATACATCTTATCGTTACTAACCACGTATGCATCCTTTGGAGCTGCACCCGGGTCGTAATAGAAGCCATGGAACTGAACCTTATAGCCGCCAGAAGTTACCTCTGCCTTGTCCCAATCTGACTGTTTATCCTTCATGTTTTTCAACGAGTCTCGAAGCATAATTCTTTTCCGATCATTCTCAGTACGCTGATAAGCCGTAATGGAAGTCTCACGGAGACCTTCATACAGATTTCCATACAAGCTAAAATAATACTTGCGCATATCGGCAGACATCGGTTTATGTTCCAACCCAGACAAAATCTTATTTCAGGCTTTTCTAAATCTTGCAACCAACTGCAGGAAACTCGGTACGAGAATGCACAAGGAGAATCCTACGGCATAATATACGGTTTTTTCGTCGCCATGGAAGAGGTCGATAAGCTTGCCGTCGGTCTGGGGTAGAAGGTTGGTCAGAATATAAGCCATCGTGTTGTTGACCCAATGCAGCAGGATACCTGGCGCGAGGCTGTGGGTGCGATAGTACATCCATCCTAAGAGAAGGCCCATGAGCAGGGCATTGGCAAACTGGGCGGCATTGCCATGTACAGCACCAAAAATGGCAGCAGAAATCATGATGGCAACCCAATGATTGCGCTTGCTCATCATGCCCAACAAGGTGCGGAGGATGGCTCCGCGGAAGACAACTTCCTCTGTCAATGGCGCCAGGATGCCTACAGCCACATATCCCCAAGGTTCTTTGAGAAGCCCCTCGAACATACGACTTGTAGTTTCATCCATTTCCAGTCCGACATGCTCATACGCAAACTCAAGAGGTATTATGGAACCCAAGGCGAACACGGCAACCCAAAAAAGGGTGAGCCACGGCTTGGACGATAGATAATTACGAGAGATGGGGGTCCACTTGGTCTTCAGGAAAACCACGAGGGTTATCATGCTGCTGAACACTGAGGTAATGGCAAGTAACGCGGAGTTGCGCCCCGAGAGCATGGCTGTCCTCACATCTGCCAGTTCCTCGTGCAGAACAAAAGCCCAAACGAGCATCCCCAAGAATGCAACAATAAGCTGTACTACGACAAACACAATGCCATACAGCAGAACATCCATGACCCCTTTCTTTATCTCTTTCATCGTTTATATCTGTTTGTTTAAAATCGTTTCTATATGTTTTCTTTGTCTTTCTGCAACAACGCCACAACAGTTTCCTCGTCGGCACGGAGTTGTTCCGCAAGCTCCTCGGGCGACTCAAATTTACGTTCGCTCCTGATGTGATGCATAAAGCTCACCAACAGAAGCTGGCCATAAATGTCGCCATCAAAATGGAAAATATGCGTCTCGAGCGTCGTGCGCTTTCCACCAAAGGTAGGACGTGTGCCAATATTCATCATGCCCCACTTCGTTTCCTTTTCCTGTCCCAACCTTACCTTGACGGCATAGACACCTGCGGCAGGAATCATTTGTCCCAAATGGGAAATGTCCATGTTGGCTGTAGGGAAGCCTAATTTACGACCCTCATGAAAGCCATTCACCACCTTTCCGATGATAGTATAAGGATAACCTAAACACATGTTGGCGAGTTCTACCTCGCCTTCGCGAAGAAAGGACCGGATGACCGACGAAGACACATTGATGCCATCGAGTTGGAAAGCATCATTGCGAACTACTTCCATATTCATTTCACGTCCATAGCGCACATAGTCGTCGAAGGTTTCCTCACGATTGTGCCCGAAACGATGATCATAACCGATAAAAAGGATTTTCACACTTAACTGTTCGCACAGCACCTTACGCATGAACTCCTTGGCTGAAAGCGATGCCATCTCTTTGTCGAAATGCAGCACCACCACATTGTCTATTTTTGTACGGGAGAGGAGAAGTAACTTGGAGTCGAGGGAGCTCAACAACTCTGGCTGATAGTTGCTCTGCAACACCTTGCGTGGATGCTCGTCGAAGGTGACGACCGTTGCCTCGAGACCCTGTCTGTGGGCTTTCTCCACCAACTGGCGTATGAGATATTGATGCCCTATGTGTACTCCGTCGAAAAAACCTATGGTGGCAGCACAGGGCTTCAACGACTTGATGGCAGTTCCGTCTTTCTGCCTACATCCGTCCTGAATGGTATAGTATACTGTTCTCATCTTGTTTTCCATGCCTTTACTCCTCTTGGTGACACATGGCTCGCTTCACTGCACGATACAATTCACCAACCCAAAGAACGAGCGAGGTGGAACCAATAATAATCGCCCACTCAGTAAGCGAGAGAGGCTGTGTGCGGAACATGTCACCACCAAATGTGACGATGAGCCACTGGCCTGCCAATACAAGCAGAAGCACCAACAACATGCCCTTGTCACGTAAGAAGTGGTGGAATGCAGACCTGTTGCTGCCCAAGGCTTTGGCATTGAAGAGATTCCAAAACTGCAACATCACAAATGTGGTGAAGAACCATGTCAGTTCGTGCGTATCGACCCCGCCCTTGCCACGGCGCTCGCAATATATCAAGAAAGCGAACATCACGATAAAGAAACTGATGCCACAGAAAAGAATTCCCTTCCCCATACTGTGGGTAATGATAAAGTCGGAAGCCTTGCGGGGCTTTTCTTTCATCACCTCGTGCGAAGGTGGCAAAGAGGCTAAAGCCAAGGCTGCAAAAGTGTCCATGATAAGGTTGACCCACAATATCTGGGTTACGGTAAGCGGCATTTCGGTACCTATGAGCGAACCGCCAAGCACGAGGAGCAAGGCAGCCACATTGACCACCAACTGGAAGAACAGGAAACGCTGAAGATTTCGATAAAGCGATCGTCCCCACATCACGGCATTGACAATCGACTTGAACGAATCATCGAGCAAAGTCATATCCGAGGCTTCCTTGGCAACCGATGTGCCCGATCCCAGCGAAAGCCCTATATGGGCATAGTGGAGCGCAGGGGCATCATTGGTTCCATCACCCGTTACGGCCACCACTTCGCCATGTTTCTGGAGCATGGCTACCAACCGTTGTTTGTCTGTGGGACGGGCACGGCTCATCACACGGATATTCTGTGCTCGCTTATAGGCTTCCTTGTCAGTGAGAGCCTCCCACTGTTCTCCTGTTATCATCTGTTCCTCGAGTGGAGTTATCTCTCCATCGGCTCCGATGCTGGTATTGTCTTCCTCGAAAATACCTATCTGCTTGCCTATCTCGAAAGCCGTAGCTGCCGTGTCGCCCGTTACCATCTTAACTTCGATGCCTGCCCTTCTGCATTCTTGTACAGCTGCAGGAACTTCCTTGCGCAGAGGGTCGGCAATGGCAACTATGGCCTGCAAGGTCATCTTCTCTTCTCCTTCTTTTTGATAGGCAAAGGCCAATGTTCGCATCGCCTTCCGCTGGAAGTTGACAAGCTCGTCCTGTGCCTTCCGCTTCTCCTTGTCGTCCAAGTAGCACTTTGCCAGCACTATTTCTGGAGCTCCTTTCACAAAGAGACACTCTGCGCCTTCTGCAAGAGCACGGGTAGACATATACTTTCGCTCGGTCGAGAAAGGCTGCTGACTCACCACGGTGCATTGTTTGCGCAACTCAGCATAGTCGTGCCCCCGTGCTTTAAGCCATAGCAACAAAGCCGACTCGGTAGGATTGCCTATGCCCTGGTTGCCATCCAACTCGGCCGTGGTATTGACAGCAATAGCCAAGTCGAGCAAACGCTCGCTTCCATGCTTCAGCAAAAGGGTGTCCACCTGCATCTGGTTCTGTGTAAGCGTTCCCGTCTTGTCGGTGCAAATCACTGTGACCGCTCCCATCGTTTCACAGGCATGGAGCTTGCGCACAAGATTGTTCGACTTGAGCATTCTTCGCATATTGAGAGCCAAGGAGAGGGTAATCGCCATCGGCAATCCCTCTGGCACAGCCATTACTATCAACGTGACAGCCATCATGAAATAGCCTAAAACAAGGTCGGCCATATAAAGATAGTCCTTGCCTCCCCATGCGGGATTGGTTAAGATGTCGTGACCAAGAAATAATATAAATGCTGCTACAGAAATGCCCGAACCTACCTTGGAAATCATGGTCGCCAACTTGTCCAACTGCACATAGAGAGGTGTCTTCACAGCCGTCTGCTCAGTCGACTTGGCTGCCACCTTGCCGATTTCGGTAGCATCGCCCACTGCCGTCACCCGAAATTCTCCACGTCCATTCATTACCATCGTAGAACGCAAAACCACATTGCTGGCATAAGCCCCATCGCCACCAGCCTCGAGCGATTTCTCTGTCATCAGCTCGCCTGTAAGCGACGATTCGTTGATTTGTAAATCGGTACAAGAGAGCAAGATGCCATCGGCTGGCACCTCATCGCCCACCTCTATCAACACGATGTCGCCTACCACCACATCGCGGCGGGGAATTTCCATCACCCTTCCGTTTCGGCGCACCTTTACAGCCTGTTCCTCGCTCAAGGCTGTAAGGATATGAAACTTCTTGGCAGCATCGCGTTCGAAATAGAACCCCACCGTTGTAGCTAAGAATACAGCCACAAAGATGCCTATCGTCTCCATAAAGTTGTGCTCTATGAAAGCCAATGCCAAAGAAATCAAAGCAGCCACAAGAAGAATTTGGATAATGGGGTCGCGATACTTGTCCAAATAAAGTTTCCATAATGATATACGACGAGGCGGTGTGAGTACATTCTGTCCACACCTCTTTCTACTTTGTTCAACTTGTTCGTCGGAAAGACCTGAATTACTATTTATTTCTTTTGCCATTTGTCGAGAAGCACATCATGTGCCATAAGATGATGGTGCAAAGATACGGCATTTTTCTGATTTATCGAAAAAAAAGCCAAAAATATTTGGCTATTTAGCAAAAAGCTATTATCTTTGCAGACGATTTGCAAAAATCACGGACTTGTAGCTCAGTTGGTTAGAGCAACAGACTCATAATCTGGAGGTCATAGGTTCAAGCCCTATCTGGTCCACATTGATTAATAAGCAGTTGAGTATCAATCAACTGCTTATTTTTTTTAGTATGCTCGGCATGAGCTTATTCTAATGGGTGTAAGTCCCTAACGAGCCCTAATAGCGGGAATCGTATAGCCAAAAGCGCAAAGAGTGGTCAACTAAAATCGTTAAACCACAAACAGACTTGCTGTCATGTGCCGACTCGTCGCTTTGTCGAGCCTTTGGGTATGAGCGATGCTTATTTCTCAGATTTCTTGAAGCGAGAGACGGGCAAGACCATCGACAAGTATGTTTGTGCCCGCCATTTTGAGGTGGCGAAGCGACTGCTACTTACCACAAACGATTCGCTCTGTACCATTGCCAGAAAGCTGGGCTATCATACGGTGCAGAGCTTTTCTACTACATTCAAGAGGGTATTGGGCTGTGCACCGAATGATTATCGCAACGCCAACTAATGAAATAGATTGATTTGAAACCAATTGGTTTGAAATAAAACGGTTTGGAATCATTCTATTTCAAATAATTTGATTATATTTGCACTCGTAAGCCTCTATTATATATGAAGCTTTATAGTTGTAATAAATATTAATCATTTTATGGCAAGAAATTTTTGTAAGACTTGGTGGGGCAATGCTTGGTTGCAAGCCCTCTCTCATATAGATTACTCCAATCGCATTCCTCGTGGTGCTCGATATGCTCGCAATGGATCGGTGAAGAGCGTGGAGTTTGATGATAATAAAATCAAGGCAAAGGTGCAAGGAAGCAGACGGACTCCATACACTGTCACCATGGAGGTGAATAAGTTTACGAAGAAAGAGACGGAACGACTGATGGAGGGTATATTGGCAAATCCTGCCATCGTACCACAGCTGCTCAATATGAATCTTTCTCCTGCCGTGCTCGATATTGCCAAGGAAGCCAAGTTGAAGGTCTTTCCTGATTCTTGGAGAGACTTGGACATGGATTGTAGCTGTCCCGACTGGGCGGTGCCTTGCAAGCACATTGCCGCCGTGGTCTATATGATAGGATTGGAGATAGACAACAACCCATTCTTGGTGTTCCAACTTCATGGAGTGGATATATTGGAGGAACTGAAGAAACGTGGTATTGGGGGAGATGAAAAATGTAATGTGACGATACCTACATGGCAGGAGTCTTTGCCATTGGTCTTGCCTTCCGTCCTTTCGAAAAAGGAAATTGCGCAAAATCCACCCATGCTGGATTTCAGCATGATTACCGAACTGGGTGATGCCCTCTTGCGTCTATTGCCCGACGAACCTCCTTTCTATACCGATGGTAATTTCTTGAAGCTTTATACGGAGAATGTTGGAAAAGCCAAGCGACAGGCGGGGCGATTGCTCGATAAGAGAGTTGGTTTGGTGGAGGTTTTCAAAAAGTGGGAGATAAAGCCCGTTGTACTTTCGCCTTCCGTAGATTTGGTGATAACGATGCGAGATGGGCTGAACTTTGAGGCTTCTCGCCCATCGGGAAAGACCAAGCTGAACATCCCGCAGCTGATGTCGGCTCTTGATAACATCGCCAGTGAAGACTTGCGAGATTTCTCCGATACCATCTATGCCTTGAAATTGAGTTATCTGATGGCTCTCCATCTGATGATGAAAGGGAATGTGATGCCGCAGATATTACAGAATATCGATGAGACATACAGTGTATGGTGGGTGCCTGCTTCTGCTGATGCTCATACTGAGGGATTGTTGAGGCAGATGGATGCTTTGTTCCCTGCTGATAGTATCAGGATAGAGTTGGGTAAGAAGAAGGTGAAATCGACTTTGCGCCCGGCTTTATTGATGACTTCTTGCTTCTTGACTCAGTTGGTGCAAGGCACATCCAAGCCTCTTACGTGGCTTAACAAGGCTTATCGTATGTTCTTCTCTGGAGAATCTTATTCTTTTACTGAGGTAGGCGAAAAGGCCATCCCATTGGGTATCAAGAGTTGGACAGACCGCCTTACGGTAGTCAATATGCGTTGGCGACCAGTACTGATGGTACGTGATGAGGACGAGAATGCACGAGAGTTCTTGTTGGAAATGGCTGTGGAGGACACGCAGGAGGATGAGCCTCAGATGGTATGTTTGCGTGATGTGTTTGTCAAGTCGGCATATTCGAAGGAGCGTTTTGACATACTGAAGAATCTCTCTTTGCTTTCTTCGCTGGTAGGGGGCTTGGAACACTATCTGGCTCATGAGGCACAGCTCCCTATGAGTCTTGACAATCGGGAGTTTGTCACATTCTTGTTTGAGGTGATGCCTGCTATGAAGCTATTGGGCATCAAGTTGCTATTGCCGAAGTCTTTGCAGACCATCCTGCGCCCTCGTCCAAGTGTGAAACTTTCTGTCAAGCAGAACGATGGGAAGTCTTTCTTGCGTATGGACCAACTCTTGCAGTTTGATTGGAAAGTGGCAGTTGGTGACAATTTGGTGGATGCAGAGGAGTTCGAACGCTTGGTGGGACATGCTGAGGGATTGATTCGGTTCAAGCAACAATACATCTATGTAAGTGCAGAAGACTTGAAGAAGATAGAGAAAACTTTTGCTTCACAACGAGAGATGACACCTGCAAGAATGCTGCAAGTGGCATTGTCGGGCGAGTACAAGGGAGCAAAAGTCGAGTTGTCTCCAGAAGTTAAAGCCCTCATCAAGGAATGGACTACCTTGAAGGATGTGCCAGTGCCAAAGGAAATCCATGCCCAGTTGCGCCCTTATCAAGAGAGAGGATATGCGTGGATGTATCACAATATGCGGTTGGGGTTCGGCAGTATCCTTGCCGATGATATGGGACTGGGTAAAACCCTACAGGTCATCACTTTCTTGCAGAAACTCAAAGATGATGGAGTGATAGATAAGAAACATGCCTTGGTGGTGGCTCCCACAGGTCTTCTTGCCAACTGGCAGGCGGAGCTTCAGCGATTTGCTCCTATGCTGTCTGTCTTCTTGTATCATGGTGCGAAGCGTGACTTGAAGGATTTTTCGGAAGATGTACTCTTGACCTCTTACGGTTTGGTGCGTTCGGACGTGGATTTGCTGAAGAAGCAGAAATGGCAAGTGGTGGTCATTGATGAGGCTCAGAACATCAAGAACCATGATACGGCGCAGAGCAAGGCGGTACGTTCCTTGAAAGCAGAGGTGCATATTGCCATGAGTGGTACGCCAGTGGAGAACCGTCTCTCAGAGTATTGGAGCATCATGGATTTTGCCAACAAGGGCTATCTTGGCACAGCCAAGGCTTTCAACGATGAGTATGCCAAGCCTATCCAAGACTTTGGAAATGCAGCCTGTGCAGAGAGATTCCGCAGGATAACGTCGCCAATGATGATGCGCCGTCTGAAAACAGACAAGACTATCATCAGCGACTTGCCTGACAAGATAGAGCAAGATGAGTTTGCTTCGCTTACTCCTTCGCAGGCGGCTCTCTATCAAAAGGTGGTGGATGAAAGCATGGCGGTTATCATGGGCAAGGACGAGACGGATAGCAAACAACTGTTTGAGCGCCAAGGGCTCATCCTGCAGATGATGTTGGCATTGAAGCAGATTTGCAATCATCCTACCCAATATTTGAAAGATGGCAAGTTCGTACCTTCGCTTTCTGGTAAAACGGAAATGTTGCTCGACTTGGTGGATGCCTTCGGGAGGCAGGCGAGAAAGTCATCATTTTCACCCAATTCAAGGAAATGGGAGATATGCTGCAACGATTTATCGCAGAGAGAACAGGCTCGGAACCTATGTTCCTGCATGGCGGATGCACCATTAAGCAACGCAAGGAGATGGTGGATAAATTCCAGAACAATCGTGCCGACCGTATTTTCATACTGTCGCTCAAGGCTGCGGGAACGGGTCTTAACTTGACGGCGGCGACCCATGTGGTGCATTATGACCTGTGGTGGAATCCTGCGGTAGAGGCACAAGCCACCGACCGTGCCTATCGCATCGGACAGAAGAAGAATGTGATGGTGCATCGTTTCATCACAAAGAATACTTTCGAGGAACGTATCAACGATATGATCAACAATAAGCGTGCCTTGGCAGAATTGACTGTATCTTCGGGTGAGAACTGGATTGGTAAGTTGAGCAACAGGGAACTGAAAGAAATCTTTGGATAAGGATGAAATTAGGATGTTAGAAAACAAACATAATCTTTGGATAAAGTAAATGGTTGAACAATGAAGAAATCAATCTTAACCGTTTGCCTGGGACTGATGAGCCTGGGCATACAAGCACAGAGCATTTCGCTTTCAGGCGAATGGGAGGTGAAGCTGGGAGAGAGCACGAGTAGCCTTGCCAAGGGAAAACATCAGCTTTCGGGAGAGGTGAAACGCGCCCATCTGCCGGGAACCATCGATACCAATCGCCTGGGTGTTCCGCCTACCGACTTGACGGAGACAACGCATCTTACTCGTATCTCAGCCTACAAGGGGGCGGCTCGATATTCCCGAACCATCGAGATTCCTAAGGCTTGGAAACTCAAGAAAGACCAAGCCGTGGAGCTTTTCTTGGAGCGCACCAAGCCTACGTGGGTGTATCTTGATGGGCAGCTTGTCGATTCCTGCAACTTTATCTCCACACCTCAGCGATATATCTTGCCGAAGAAAATGAAGAGTGGCAAACACCTTTTGGAAATCGTGGTGGATAACTCGAAAGGAGTGCCAGAGCAAATCTATGGCTCCAGCCATGCCTATACGGAGGATACGCAGACCAACTGGAATGGAATCATCGGCGAGATACGCCTTGAAGTGAAAGAAGTGAAGAGTGAAGAATTGAAAATCGGCGACCGAAGGGTAGCCAACAGAAGAGTGAAGAAACAAAGTTCGGCGGCCGAAGGGAAAGCCAATTCAAATGTATTGGATTGCTTCAAGGACTTCCATATCGAGGGTGCTCATTTTTATGCCAACGGACATCCTGTCTTCCTTCGTGGAAAGCACGATGCCGCGGTATGGCCGCTGACAGGTCACGTGGATATGACCGTGGAGGGGTGGATGAAATATCTTGGCACTTGCAAGGAATATGGCATCAACCATGTGCGCTTCCATTCTTGGTGCCCACCGGAGGCTGCCTTTGTGGCGGCTGATAGCTTGGGCATCTATCTCCAGCCGGAGTTGCCCTTCTGGGGCTCTTTCGATGGAAAGGACGAAAGACTTATGAAGTTCCTCCATCAAGAGGGTGTGAACATCCTAAGAGAGTATGGACATCATCCTTCCTTCCGTATGATGGCTCTTGGCAATGAACTATGGGGTGACATCGACAAGATGAAGGAGTTTGTGGATGATTTCCGCAAGATAGCTCCCGATAAATATTATACTTTCGGAAGTAACTATTATCTCGGTTATCAGGGAATAAAGGAGGGGATGGATTACTTCACTACTTGCCGCGTCGGTGGCGAGGGATGGGGCAAATACAATACCCATACCCGTGGCTCGTTCTCTTTCGCCGATGCGTATGATGGAGGAATGATCAATCATTTCCATCCTAATTCGACGATGAACTTCAACGAGGCTTGCGACCCTTGGGCAAAGCCACAACCTTGGCAAAGGGCTTCATCGGATGGAACAGATTCCTCTCGCAAGCAAGCTGCTGGCATCCCAATCATCTCCCATGAGACAGGCCAATTCCAGACCTATCCCGACTTCAACGAGATTAAGAAATATACAGGTGTGCTTTATCCTTATAACTTGGAGATATTCCGCAAGCGTCTCGCCGCGGCAGGAATGCTTTCGCAAGCAGCAGATTTCCATAAGGCTTCCGGACTTTGGAGCGTGAAACTCTATAAGGCTGATATCGAGATGGACTTGCGAACCAAGAACATGGCTGGTTTCCAACTGCTCGATATTCAGGACTACCCAGGACAGGGCAGTGCCTATGTGGGAATCCTCGATGCTTTCATGGAGAGCAAGGGAATCACTACGCCTGATGAGTGGCGACAGTGGTGCTCGCCAGTGGTTCCATTACTGGTGACGGATAGATTCTGTTATGAGGAGAATGACACGATGAGGGCGAAGATTCAAATCGCCAATTATGGAGGAATGTCCTTGAAGGGGAAGAAGTTGATTTGGAAGTTGGATTATGCCAAGGATGAACGTTTTCCTAATGCTTCGAGCGTAGCCGAAACTCTTACCCATTTGAATCAGCCTTCTCCTTTGGCACAAGGCGAGATAACCATCAATACTGACGAGGAAGGTTTGATAGATATTGGTGAAATTGTGCATAAGATGAAAGTGAAAGCCAATGGAATTGATGATGGCGCTGGTAAGTGCTTGGACGTGTATGTTGGCTCTCGAAAGCTGACCCTCTCTTTATCTATATATGAAGGTGAACTTGATGCAACAAGATATTCCAATATCTACGACCTTTGGGTTTATACCACTCCAAAGAATATCGACGATTTAAAGAAACAGGTTGTCATAGCCACGGATTTGACTTCCGATGTTGTCAAAAAACTCGAAAAGGGTGCTAGGGTGCTTTGGCTTCCTACGACTTCGAAGAGCTTCATTGCATCTGATAGTGCGATTGTAAAAGAGGCAGATGGCAAGAAAGAACTCATAAGAGTTTCTCAGGTTAGCAATGCCACACCATATACGGTTGGAGGTTTGTTTCAAACTGATTATTGGAATTATCGTATGTTTAAGACCATCTGCGAGAATAATAAGAAAAAGGTATCTCCAGGAACGATGGGTATTCTCACGAATCCTAAGCATCCCCTTTTCCGTTGTTTCCCTACGGAGATGCATACCAACTGGCAATGGTTCCCTGTCATCAAGGAGTCTCATCCTTTGGTGCTCGA
>DJOI01000053.1:61370-74018 GCA_002439605.1 Candidatus Segatella mututuai
AACCACAAGCTAGGCTTGGTGATGGAATGGAAGGTGGGGGCAGGCAAGCTCCTCGTCTGCATGAGCCGTCTCGACAAGGCTTCGATCTATCCAGAGGGTAAGGCTTTCTATCAGAGTGTATTGGACTATATGAAGTCATCCGATTTCAATCCTACATCCGAAATATCGGTGGAGAATTTGAAGAAAACCTTGGCAGAGAAACCTTGTGAAGTCACGATGAAGGAACTGAACAATATCTCGCAATACTAAATTAAAAAAGGTTGGAATCCATCGTAGATTCCAACCTTTTTGGTTTATAATAATTTGTCTTTACTTCGCATTGATTTCCTTGAGCAAGCGGTCGGCGTGTCCCCACTTGTCCATGAGATAGAGCACGTAGCGAATGTCCACGCCGATACATCTTGCGAGACGCTTGTCGAAATTGATGTCGGAGCTGAGGCTGTCCCAGTTGCCATCGAAGGCAAGACCTATCAACTCACCCTTGCCATTGAACATAGGACTACCTGAGTTACCACCCGTGATGTCGTTGTTGGTCAAGAAACAAAGTTGCATTTTTCCTGTTGTCTTGTCCTGGTACTTGCCAAAGTCCTTCTCAGAGAGAAGCTCGTGCATGATAGGTTCGGCATAGTAGTCGAGCACCTTGTCGCCCTGCTTCATCTTCTCCACGATGCTTTCGGCAGTGGTGTAATAACCTGATGGCTTGCCACTGAGGTCGAATCCACCTACCTGACCGTAGCTCAATCGCATGGTGAAGTTGGCATCGCTATAGTGAGGCATATCCTCCTCCATGCGGAGCTTGGCAGCACAGAGATACTTCTCCTGCTCGGCGATGCTGTCGGCAATGGCTCCTATCTTCTCTACGAAGTCGGCATACACATCGTTCAAGTCCATGCTGTAGGTTACGCCTGGGTCTTTCTCATATCCCTTCTTGTTGAAGTAGAGTTTGGCACCCTTCTTCATAAGAAGCGACTTGTTCCAGAGATGATCCACATACTTGGCGTAGTCGCCACCAAACTGAGCATCGATGGTCTTGTAGAACTTAGGCAACCACTTCGCATCCACGTGTTCCTTGTAGTTCTTCAGAAGGGTAGCAAGCACTTCCTTGTCGGTAGCCATGTCCCATTCTTTCGAGTTGTCATCGAACTCATGATATTGCTTTGCCTTATTCTTCTCAGGACCTTTCACCTCCATGCCGTTCTGAAGTTTGAAGGCACGGGTGTTCAGTTCCACGTTGCTTCGGCGAGTGAAAGTTTCTGCAAAGTTGGTCCAAGCGTAAGTGATGCCAGTGCTCTCCTTGTAGAGCTTCTGGAGCTTGTCGAAATCTACCTTGTGAGCGAGCTGGTTGGCTGCCTTGGCGGTGTCTTGCCAAGTACGGAGGCGAGCTTCGTACTCACGCTTCATATTGATAATGCCGATAGAGTCGATGCACTTGTTCATGCCGATGGCGTTCTTCCAGTAGTTGGAAGAGCTGGCATACTTGCTGTCGTACTTGATGCGCACAGCCTCGTCGGCACGCATGTGTTTTTGCATCACCTCCTGCTTTACGCCACGTACTTGGGCACGAGGAGTGTTCTCTGCGTCACGCATCATCAGGATGCCATAGCTGGAGAGATAGCGCTCGGTGCTTCCAGGATAACCCATGGTCATGGCATAGTCTCCATCCTTGTAACCTTGTAGGGAAACCTGTGCCCAACGTTTAGGGTGATAAGGCACATTGTCCTTGCTATAAGCGGCAGGACCATTGGTCTTAGGGTTGGCGTAGATGCGGAAAACAGAAAAATCGCAAGTCTGGCGAGGCCACATCCAGTTGTCGGTGTCGCCGCCAAACTTACCCATCGACTTTGGCACGGTGAAGACCAAGCGGAGGTCGGTGAAATCCTGATAAGTTGTGGCGTACCACTTGTTGCCCTCGTAGAAAGGCTGCACGGTGACGTGGAGGGTAGAGTCGTTCTTCTTCACCTCCTTGGTCATCGCATTCTCCAGAGAATCTACCAGTTCGCTTCGCTTTTTGCTGTCGAGCTTTTCGTAACCGAGGCTCATCACCTTGTCGGTTACGTCTTTCTGGTCGATCATGAAGCTCACGAACATGTTCTCGTTAGGCAATTCCTCTTCGTAACTCTTGGCGAAGAAGCCGTTGAGCATGTAGTCGTGCTCCACGGTAGAGTGGCTGCGGATAGACTCGAAGCCGCAGTGATGGTTGGTGAAGACCAATCCATCAGGTGATACGACTACGCCAGAGCAATAGCCAGAGAAGTTGACTACGGCATTCTTCAAGGCATTCTCACCGTTGTAGAGCTGGTCGTAAGTCATGTTGAAACCTTCGCGCTGCATCATTTCATAGACAGCGTTAGGCAAGTTGTAGATGGTCCACATTCCCTCGTCGGCATGAGCGGTGTTGATGCCGCAGAACGCCATGATGGAGGCAATGAGGACGGTTGCTTTTTTCTTCATTTTCTTGTTGATAATTATTTGTTTATATTCTGATTTTCCATATCTTTGTTTGCTTCGTCAAACGATATTGTTGATGCGGATGCTTTGGCGTATTAGGGTATTTCATTTCTAAGGCATTTTCCTTTAGAGCAGGGATGATGTGTTCATTCCTAAATCAAGTTTTTCTTCCGCTTTGTCACATGAATGGCAAAGGTTGCTATAACCATAAAGCAAACCAAGGGAACAACGAAGCCTACCGCCATATCGTTCTCGCCCATGGTTCCCATCAACACAGGAGCAATTGCCCCTCCAACGATTCCCATGATGAGATAGGAAGAGCCGCGCTTTGTGTTGCCCGCGTCAAGTCCTCGCAATGCCAAGGCAAAAATAGTGGGAAACATGATGGACTCGCAAAGATAAGTCGACACCAAAGCCACTACAGCCGTTATGCTTGAGCCTAAAATGACCACCAACATGCAGACCGTGGCTCCCAAGGCACAAAGCAGCAACAAGATGCCAGCCTCGACATAGTTCATGCCCCAACTGCCCAACAGTCGACCTACAAAGAAAAAGCCCATGCCTCCAAACGACAGCATCAAGGCTGCGTCGCGAGGCGAAACAGAAGGAATGCCCTCGGTGACATAATTGATAAAGAAACTGTTAATACCCGTCTGGGCTGCCACATAGAAGAATATGGCTATCAAACCGAAGACGAAAGTGCGTGAATGCCACAACGACACGTTCGAAGCGGCCTCGGCATCAACGTCTCCGTCCTTAATCTCGGGCAACTTCACGCACCCTATCATTATGGCGACAAGCAGTACGGAAATGCCGATGATGGTATAAGGCAATGCCACCGAACCGCTGTTACCGTCGACCCCACGAAAGACAAGGAGTCCTCCCGCCAATGGTCCCACTATCCATCCTAAGCCATTGAGCGACTGCGCCAAGTTGAGACGGGAGGCCGAGGTTTTCTCATCGCCAAGGACGGCAATATAAGGATTGGATGCCGTCTCCAGGCAGGTAAGTCCGCAACCTATCACAAACAGGCAGACCAGGAAAAAGTTGAACGACATCATCCTCTCGCCTGGAAGAAAGAGCAAGGCGCCAATTCCGTAAAGCACCAGTCCAGTAAGCACTCCTGCCTTGTAGCCCCATTTGCGGATAATGGCTCCGGCGGGTATGGCCATGACGAAATAGCCCCCATAAACCATCGCCTGCACCAAGGCAGAGCGGGTTTTCGATATCACGAAGGCATCTTGATAGTGCTTGTTCAGAATGTCGAGGATGCTATGGGCAAAGCCCCAAAAGAAAAACAGCGATGCTATGAGCATGAAAGGCAACAGATACTGTCTGGAAACTATCTTCTTCATTGTCATGCTATTTTCTCCTTATCGTTAATGGGATGGCCTCGGGATGAGCCTTGGCAAAGTTCTTCACGTCATCCACCACCAACACCAAGTATCCGCCACCGCCAGCTCCAGGCATCTTCCACGCCTTCACACCAGGCAGAGCCGAATATTTGTCAATATAACTTTGCACACAACCCTGTATCATGGCAGGGAACATACTTACCTGAGCGTCGAACGAAGCCTTGAAAGCACGGGAAAAAGCCAGATAGTCCTTTGCCATGATGGCTTTCCAACAATCGTCTGCAGCCTGGGCCAGGGTCTTCACCTTAGTCTCGGTGATGTCCTTGCCCGCTACCACCGAGCAGCCTGGCCGCCGGGGTTCCATGGCTATCATGCAGAGGTGTTCCTCAAGCCAGGAAAGCACCGTCTCATCGTCGCAACGCTCAAACTTGTCGGGCCAGAAACGGTTGTTGTAGTAATGGCGGCACAAACCAGGCACGCAGATGCCTATGGCATCCTGCGCTCCACTCACGATACCATCGTTGCGCTCCGGATCGTTCTCGAAGCAGAAAATCAACTTCGACAAGATTTCCGGATCCATGTCAGGCAACTTCACAGGCCATATCTTCTTTATCGTGTTGCGGGTGGAGGTGGAAAGTCCACAGCGCTCGCGCACCTCAAAGGTGGGCACCAACGACATGGTGATGGCCCAGCCAGGGGCATAACAGCTTACGTAAGGCTGGTCGATCCACGTGCCTGCCAGATCGAGTCGGGTGGGCAGAGCGCATGTTCCATTCTTGATGTCCGTGCTCGAACGGGCAGTAAGTCCTTCGGCAGGGGTGCGCTGCAGCACCACATACTCTATGCCGTGCTCCTCGCAGAACTTTCGCTTGGTGTCGCTGCTTCCATCTTCATTCACGACAAAAACGTCGGGATGCAGGAACTCCACCGTCGGCACAAAGTCCATGATGCCAGAACCGGCATTGATGAAGGCATCTTTCACATATCGGATAGACTTCACCATGAACAGGCGTTCCTGCTCCGGATAGAAAGTCTTGTGATGCTTATACTCCAAGATGGTGGCATCGGATCCTATGCCGACGTACAACTCGCCATACTGTGATGCTTGGCGGAAGAACTCCACATGTCCGCTGTGGAGGAGGTCGTAGCATCCGCTTACAAATACTTTTTTCATAACTGTCATTATAATATATCGAGAGCACTCGTTTCTGTTAGTAATCGTGCAAATGTACAACTTTTCGCAGAGATAAGACCACGTGGCTGCGTTAAAGAAACAAAAGAGCCACCCAATAAGCATAGCTTTTTGCTAAAATAGTTGTAACTTTGTACTGTCATTATCAAAATGTAGACAACTATGGAGAAAGTAACTATCGTGAAGGTGGGTGGAGCCATTGTCGAGGACAACGGACAACTGGCACAGCTACTTACAGACTTTGCCGCCATACCAGGAAAGAAAGTGCTGGTACATGGCGGAGGCAGACGCGCCACCAAGGTAGCGGCAGCCTTAGGCATAGAGAGCCAGATGGTGAATGGCAGGCGCATCACCGACGCACAGATGCTGGAGGTGGTAACCATGGTCTATGGCGGTTTGGTCAACAAGAACCTTGTAGCCAAGCTGCAAGCCAAAGGCGTAAATGCGCTCGGGCTGACGGGAGCCGACATGGATGTGATACACAGCCACAAACGCCCCGTCAAGGCCGGAATAGACTTCGGATACGTAGGCGATGTGGAACATGTCAATGGCAAGATGCTGCAAACCCTCATACAGGAAGGCATCACCCCGGTCATGGCTCCATTGACGCATGACGGAAAGGGCAACATACTGAATACCAATGCCGACACCATAGCCAGCGAAACAGCCAAGGCGTTGGCTCCCGTCTACGATGTGACGTTAACCTACTGCTTCGAAAAAAAAGGCGTGCTTTCCAACCCCGACGATGAAAACAGCGTGATTCCTGTCATCACCCGAGCCGACTTCGAGAAATACCAGGCCGACGGCACCATTGGCGGCGGCATGGTTCCCAAGATAGAGAACGCCCTTGCCGCCGTAGACGCAGGCGTGAAGGAAGTCATCATCACATTGGCAACTGCCATCGACGGAAAGCAAGGAACCATTATTAAGTGAAGGATGAAGAAACAGAGCTCACCGGACGAAGTGAAAGGTAATTCCATAGCCTTCATTCTTAACAAGAGTTAAATATAGGAATAATTCATGTCCACTTGTAACTTTCATTCAAGTGAGTCGTCATAGTTAATAGAGAGGATGAAAGAAATCAGTTTCCGAAACGATGTTTTGCCACTGAAGAACAAGCTCTTTAGGTTGGCTCTGCGCATTACTCTCAACAAAGAGGAAGCCGAAGACATCGTGCAAGACACGCTGATAAAAGTCTGGAACTCACGCGACAGATGGGAAGAGATAGACTCCATCGAAGCCTATAGCCTCACCACAGCAAGAAATCTCTCACTCGACCGCATCAAGAAGATGGAGAATCAGAACGGATCGCTCGAAGACGAGAAAACAGAAAGACCAGACACCTCCTTGAATCCATCCGAGCGAATGGTTCAGAAAGACAAACTGGACATCGTAAAGAGGATGATTGACGAGCTTCCCGAAAAACAGCGCAGTTGCATGCAGCTACGCGACATCGAGGGAAAAGCCTACAAGGACATCGCCTTGATTCTCGGCATCACCGAAGAACAGGTGAAGGTCAACATCTTCAGGGCTCGCCAAGCGATAAAACAACGGTTTCAACAATTCGACAAATATGGACTATAAGTACATCAAACAGCTTTTAGAGCGCTACTGGAATTGCGAAACTTCCCTCGAAGAGGAAGACATCCTTCGCACATTCTTTAGCCAGGAAGAGATTCCTTCCGAACTGGAGCCCTACAAGGCACTCTTTGCCTACCAGCTTGGCGAAAGCCAGGACGAGGCTTTGGGCGATGACTTTGACCAAAAGATGACGGCCATCATTGAAGGCGAGGAAAGCCAGAAGCCCCAAAAGGCAAAGGTCATATCGCTGACAGAGCGTCTGAAGCCTCTGTTCAAGGCCGCAGCCATAGTGGCCATCTTCATTACTTTAGGCAATGCCGCCCAAGTGCCATTCCAGAAAGATGCCGAATATGTGGGAAATACAGGAAACGGGGGGACGGTTCGTGGAGCGTCAGTAGCTTCCATCGCCGACTCGGTATCGGTCGACTCCATGCAGCACACCAATATCGAACAAGTGGCAGCCGACCCAGCTTCCAACATACTGAAATGACAATTTCTATGCTTTCTCTATAAAATCATGTTTAGTAAAACAATTCTGAAACTGTGAAGTTTCATTTCTCTCAAATTTTTCATAACATACTAACGTAATAGGGCTGTCAGGATTTCCTGGCAGCCCCTGTTATTTTAGTTTGAATACGGCAAAATTCATGTTGTACGTTCATAGCAACTATAGTCGTACGACATGCCGACCTCATAATAAAGTCACTTTTTTCTCATTCGTTTTACGCTGAATGAAGGAATAAACGGCAAACGATAGCCATCGCTCGGTTTTGGAGGATGGGGAAACTTGAATCAAGACACCCGCTGACAGATGAAAATACAAGAAACGAGCGTCGAAACCTTCAACCGAGTCCGGAAGTAGCAAGAAACGCTAAACAATTCGTCCAGCGGCTCCCGAAATGGCAAGAAACGTGCGTCAAGGCTCACTTTTTCTTTCGGAAGAAGGTTTTAACACTGTTTCTTGTTACTTTTTAGTCCGAAAGAAGGTCTTGATTTGTGTTTCTTGCTACTTTCTGAATGGAATGGGGAGATTGACGGGCGTTTCTTGGGGCTATTGGTTGCTGGAGAAAGTTTGCATTGGCAATGATAAAAGTTTAGTCAGAAAGATTTTTTCTCAACAGCAAATAATTAACTATGCGAATCAGCAAAATACAAGGTAGTGTAAAAATAGGGATTTTATATGTATTAGACATAATTTCCCACAACCAATTACCTTTTCCAAGAATAGTTGATATTATCACTACTTCACCATAAAATGTTCCAGACATATTTATCGATACACAAGCCCAATTATGTATCAAACAATAGTTCCAGGCGACTGTAGCAGACAAAATCGCACAAGAGGTACTAATCACTACCATCATCAGAAATTCCAATATGTCTTCAACCCCAAATATTATGAGCATTGCTAATAAAAACAAAACTCCTATAATCTCCCCAAATGGGTAAGAACTTTCTCCCAAAAAATGTTGACGTAGTTTCCATGCGGGTTTTCCTCTTTTTACTTCTTTCTTATCGCTTTGAATCTTGTATTCTTGTCAAATCCTAATACAAGTAAGTTGTACTCATAAGGATAATAAATTGTGCCGTTATGCACAATATATGGCATTGGAGCATTTGACGGCAATGAAACACTTATGTTATTAACAGTATCTTCTATTTCCTTGCCAACACCCCAAGGACCTAAAGTTTTGCGATTATATTTGCAGTTGCCGGAAAAGTCAATCATATCTTGCGGATCATAATCTTCCTCCAACACCTTTCGGCTTATAGATAACAATGTATCTTGCACATCTTTGCTTGATTCGCAGAACAAAGTGTCCTTGCAACTTTGTTTCACATTGGAGCATGCTCCGACAAGAAATGCACAAAGAATAAAATATAGATATTCATATGCGATTATTATTTCTTACACACATCTTGTCCTGTAGAGATATTCCCAAACTTCTTTTCCCGACTTCTTCAATCTGATAATCGGGTCGATGAAGTATAGCCTACCATCTTCGTCACACAGAACATTATCACTCACATTAGAGACATCGGTTATTGCCAAGTATTCGTTCCCATAGAAATACTTATCTTCCTTTGCCAAGCCTAATTGATGGATGAGATAATCATCAATAGCCTTTTGTGAGGGCACTTGATACATATCGGATATATTCCTTTGTTGAAGCACTATTCTTATTCCCTTTGCATCTTCCGAGAAACCAACAAAACGATACCTTGTAGAAGGAAACAGAATGTTATGAATCAGATGCTCATAAATGATGTCGCAGGGCAAAGTATGCTTCGTCGGAGCTTTGGCAAAAGGCGACTTCATCTTGGTAAACAGGCTTCCGTCTCTACTTAGAAAGACAATGCTTTCACCAGTAGGAATCATTCGTCGGTCTCCAAACTTATTCCATGCAGACTTTTCTATATACAGGCCGTGCTGCTTGGCGATTTCTATTAAGCGAGTGCATTCCTCTTCCTCTGCATTTCTCGTGCTTTGCCTGTTATCTCCATATTGTTGAGAGGATACCCCAGTCTCAAACACTCGAATATCGCTTCGGTCGCTATCTGCCTGTACTTTTCGCTCAGTCTCATAACGTATTGCTGGGCATTTTGTCCGTTTCTTAAATATATAGTCGATAATCTTTCTTCCATAATTCTTCATTTTATCTATAGTTTTGCCGCAAAGATACGCCAAAGATTTCTATTCGCCAAACTTTTAGGGTAAAACTTCGAGCTTTCAGCTCGTATCTATGGAATATTTTGTACCTTTGCATTCAAATTCACCAATAAAAGAAAAAGAAGACAAAATAATGAATATCAAATCTATAGGTAGTAAATTAACGGGCAACCCAACGATGGTGGAGGGTACGGTGTATTCGATGCTCATCATTTGCAGCATCTCGCATTTCCTGAATGACATGGTTCAATCTATCATCCCCTCCATCTATCCGATTGTCAAGGATAAGTTCGACTTCTCGTTTGCACAGATCGGCATCATCACCTTGGTGTTTCAGATGACTTCCTCTATCTTGCAGCCATTCACCGGTCTCTATGCCGACAAGCATCCACGACCATACGCCTTGTCGGTGGGAATGTGCTTCACCTTGGTGGGGCTGCTGTTGCTCGCCTTCGCCGAAAACTATTTGCTCATTCTCCTTGCGGTAAGCGTCGTGGGATTGGGCTCTTCCGTGTTCCATCCTACGGCTTCACGAGTAGCGCAGTTGGCATCGGGCGGCAAGAAGAGTTTGGCACAATCCATCTTCCAAGTGGGCGGCAATGGCGGTTCGGCTGTAGGTCCATTGTTGGCAGCCCTCATCATTCTGCCTTTCGGTCAGCACGCCATCTCTTGGTTTGCCTTGGCGGCATTGGTGGCAGCCATTCTCATGGTTCGATTGGGGGCTTGGTATAAGGCGAGACTCGCCTATGTGGTCAACCATCCGCAAAAGCAACCACTCCTCAACCACGACATCTCCAAGCGAGCCAAGTATGGGGCATTGATGATTCTCATCCTGTTGGTCTTCTCGAAGTACTTCTATACGGCGTGCATCACCAGCTACTTCACGTTCTTCCTGATAGACAAGTTTGGCGTTTCCGTACAGACATCCCAACTCTGCCTGTTTGTCTTCCTTGCCGCCTTCGCCATCGGAACAGTGGCGGGAGGCATGTTGGGTGATAAGTTCGGCAGAAAGTATGTGATATGGTTCTCCATCTTGGGAGCCGCTCCCTTCGCCATCGCCATGCCTTTCGTAGGCTTCACATGGACTATCATCTGCACCTTCCTCTCCGGTCTCATCATCGCCTCGGCATTCTCCTCCATCGTGGTCTATGCCACCGACTTGATGCCCGACAAGGTGGGACTGATAGCCGGCATCTTCTTCGGACTGATGTTTGGATTGGGAGGCTTGGGTTCCGCCTTCTTCGGATGGCTCGCCGACAAGACCAGCATCGAGTTCATTTTTCAGGTAAGTGCCTTCTTGCCACTCCTCGGCATCATCGCCGGTTTCTTGCCTAACACCCAAAAAGTAAAGAAATAAGGATGAAGATGATTCCTAAAACAAAAGAAAAATAAAAGGAGCTTCCTCTTCTTCTGATTATTCTGAGAGGAAAGCTTTCATCTATCAAGAATCGCTCCTATAAACTATTGAATTATTTGAGTATGAAGCAAACCGTTAATATCCAGTATTACGACTCCCCTTGTGGAGAACTTATCTTGGCATCAGTAGGCAATGAGCTTTGCCTCTGCGATTGGAACGAAAAGCCATGTGCGGAACGCAACAAGCGTCGCTTGGAAAGACTTCTGAACGCCGAGTTCGTAACGGCTTCCTCTGCCGTCCTGGAACAAACCAAGACGGAACTTGACGAATATTTCGCTGGCAAGCGCAAGGCATTCGACATTCCCTTGCATCCTGTAGGCACCGATTTCCAACAGCAAGTATGGCAAGCCTTGCTCGAAATCCCATACAGCGAAACAAGAACCTACAAAGAGATTGCCTTGCGAGTGAACAACCTCAAGGGCGTAAGGGCTGTGGCGCAAGCCATCGGAGCCAACGGCATGAGTATCCTCATCCCTTGCCATCGAGTCATCGGCACCAACCATTCCTTGACAGGCTTCGCAGGAGGAATCGAGGCGAAAAAATTGCTGTTGGATATAGAAAGCAAGCATTCAGCTTGTATTTTTTCTGATTCTCATAAAAAAATGCCTTAAAAATTTGTTTTATTAAATGATATTTTATAGATTTGCAGAGTTTTATAAAGTGGCATTTAACAAATACCGTTATGGACAAGATATTGTTAAAACAAATTTTGATAGATAACCAGCACGAAGTGGAACGTTATCAAGTACATCATAGAAATATAGATATGGAAGGATTTCCATGTTATGTTTTCGTGGGCGTACGTAGAGCCGGAAAATCATTTCTCTTATATCAAAAGATGCAGCAACTTTTGGCAGAGGGACATAGTTGGGATGAAATGTTATACCTAAACTTTGAGGATGACCGACTGACTGATTTTACCAACGCCGACTTCAACCTTATCTTGGAATGTCATGCAGAAATGTCTGACAAGCGCCCCATGTTGTTCCTTGATGAGATTCAGAACATTGAGGGTTGGGAAAAGTTTGCCAGAAGATTGGCAGACACCAAATATCAAGTATATATCACAGGTAGCAATGCCAAAATGCTATCTCATGAAATCATGACTACCTTAGGTGGGCGATACCTCACAGTGGAAGTTTATCCTTTCAATCTCAAGGAATATTTTGACTTTAGTGGTCAACCATACGATGAGAAAACTTTGTTAGGCACAGAGAGTCGTGCCGAAATGAAACGTTCTTATTCTGAGTTTTTCCATTGGGGAGGACTACCAGAGAGCATCGGTCTGCCTGTAAAACGCAATTATCTGAGTAGCACCTTTCAAAAAATATACTTAGGTGATATTTGCAGTCGCAACAATATCAATAACCCGAACCTTCTCCGCTTAATGGTGAAAAAGGTCGCTGAAAGTATCAAGCAACCCATATCCTACAACCGCTTAGCAAAGATTCTGTCAACTGTTGGAGGAAAAATTAGCGTTCCAACAGTCAGCAACTATATGCAATATTGCGAGGACGCATGGCTATTGCTGCGCTTGCACAACATCACCTCGTCTTTCGCCGAAAAAGAGACCATATCTAAGTATTATTTTATAGATAATGGCTTATTAAACCTCTTTCTCATAGATAGCGAGACTTCGCTCTTGGAGAACTTAGTTGCAATCACTTTGTTTAGAAAATATGGGCACGACAAGGACAACGAAAGAGTATTTTTCTACAATTCCAACGTTGATGTTGACTTTTACATACCAGAGGAAGAGACAGCCATTCAAGTATCATACAGCATTTCTGCCAATGATTCCACTTATGAGCGAGAAGTCACCGCTTTACAAAAACTTCCTGCAACTCTCGTCTGCCATAAACGCCTCATCATCACATACGATGAAGAACAGACGATAAAAGATGATTTTGGCGAAATCCAAGTCTTGCCATATTGGAAATGGTGCCTGGAGTTATTCTTTGATTAAAGGGATGTTCTATAAATT
>DJOI01000074.1 GCA_002439605.1 Candidatus Segatella mututuai
GCACAGCCTCCCCACAGGGTTTGTCGGTTGCGCCGAATTCTTCCCTACTCCTCGCCATTCTGCATAACCATGGTTTTCTTTTTCACTTTGTTTAGTGAAAAGTTAATAATTTTGTGCTGTTTTATACCAATACTACTTGCCTTCTCGGGAAAATATGTTATCTTTGCAGAAAATTAAAACATGAAAGCAGTAAAGCCAAAGAAAAACTTAGGTCAGCATTTCCTTACTGACCTCGGTATTGCCAAGCGAATAGCCGATACAGTAGACGCTTGTCCCGATCTGCCTGTGCTCGAGATAGGTCCGGGTATGGGTGTACTCACACAGTATCTTATAGAGAAGCCACGACCTGTAAAGGCAGTAGAAATAGACTCCGAGTCGGTGGCTTATCTTCACGAAAACTTTCCACGCCTCAAGGACAATATCATAGGCGAGGACTTTCTGCGTATGGACCTCACACGCCTCTTCGATGGAAAGCAGTTTGTGCTTACAGGAAACTACCCCTACGACATTTCTTCGCAGATATTCTTCAAGATGCTCGACTACAAGGATCTCATCCCCTGTTGCACGGGAATGATTCAACGCGAGGTGGCCATGCGCATCGCCTCAGAGCCAGGCAGCAAGGCCTACGGAATCTTAAGTGTCCTCATACAGGCATGGTACAGCGTAGAATACCTCTTCACTGTAGACGAAAACGTATTTAATCCTCCACCCAAGGTAAAGAGTGCCGTGATTCGCATGACACGCAACAAGGTGACCGAACTGGGCTGCGACGAACGACTCTTCAAGCGTTTGGTAAAAACCGTCTTCAACCAACGCCGCAAAATGCTAAGAGTAAGCCTAAAACAAATGTTCCCGGGACAAACGCCCCGTGGAGAATTCTATACAGCCGATGTTATGACACGTCGTCCAGAACAGCTCTCGGTGCAAGAGTTTGTAGCACTCACCAATTATGTGGGAGCAGAACTTGAAAGATTACAAGCTGAAAAAGACGAATAAAAGCTGGCTTTCCGCATAAATAGCCATAAAAAGTTTGGCGGTTACACAAAATATGCCTAAATTTGTGGCTTGAACGCAAGAACATGTGACAAAAGATTTCATTAACAAAAAAGCAAAAATAAAAATATGATAGACGTAAAAGAAACTTTGAGTAAAGCAGGCGAGCGCATGGAGATGGCAGCGATGTATCTGGCAGAAGAACTCTCCCACATTCGCGCTGGTCGTGCCAACGTAGCCATCCTCGATGGCGTGAGAGTGAATAGCTATGGCAGCATGGTGCCTCTTAACCAAGTGGCAAATATCACAACTCCCGATGCTCGCACCATCGCTATCCGTCCGTGGGACAAGAAAGCCATCAAGGATATAGAGAAGGCCATTATGGACAGCGAAGTAGGCATTACACCCGAGAACAATGGCGAGATAGTGCGCTTGGGCATCCCGCAGCCCACTGGCGAACGCCGTAAAGAACTTGTAAAACAGTGCAACAAGATTGCAGAGAGGGCTAAGGTCGAGGTGCGCAACGTGCGTCAGGAGACCAAGGAAAAGTTGAAGAAGGCTATCAAGGACGGATTGTCAGAAGACCTTGAGAAGGATGCCGAAAACGACTTGCAAAAGTTGCACGACAAGTACATCAAGCAGTTGGATGCTCTCATGGCCGATAAGGAGAAGGAAATCATGACCGTCTAAAATCGGAAGATGAAAGGACTTGTCATCAAAAACACAGGAAGCTGGTACACCGTCAAGACCGATGATGGCCAGCTTATCGAAAGCAAGATAAAGGGCAATTTCCGACTGAAAGGAATACGCAGTACCAACCCTGTGGCCGTAGGCGACCACGTGCAGCTTATCACCAATCAGGAAGGGACTGCCTTTATCTCCGCCATAGAAGACCGGCGCAATTACATCATTCGAAAGTCGCCCAACCTGAGCAAGCAAAGCCATATATTGGCTGCCAATGTAGACCAGGCACTATTGGTGGTGACGGTCAATTATCCACAGACCTCCACTACCTTTATTGACCGATTCTTAGCTGGAGCAGAGGCTTACCGTGTGCCTGTCATCTTGGTGTTCAACAAGCATGACATTCTCTCCGAAGAAGAACTACACTATGAGCAGATGATGCGAAAACTTTACGAAAACATAGGCTACCAATGTGTCGAGCTGTCTGCTGCCACAGGTGAGGGAATAGACCTATTGATGCCCCATATCAAGGACAAGATATCACTGCTCAGCGGCAACAGTGGAGTTGGAAAGTCTACGCTTATCAACTTGTTGGTGCCAGAGGCCAACCAGCGTACAGCAGAAATCAGTGATGCACATAACTCAGGCATGCATACCACCACCTTCAGCGAGATGATTGCGCTGGAGGCTGGAGGTTACCTCATTGATACTCCTGGCATCAAGGGCTTCGGGACCTTTGACATAGAGAAGAAAGAATTGACGAGCTATTTCAAGGAAATTTTCCAGTTCTCGGATGGTTGCCGTTTTTCAAACTGCACCCACACCCACGAACCTGGATGCGCCGTTATCCGTGCCGTGGAAAACCATTACATAGCCAACAGCCGTTACCAGAGCTATCTTTCCATGCTCGAAGACAAGGACGAGAACAAGTACAGAGAGCCTTTTTAGGAAAAAGTAGAAAAAGAACAATATAAAAAGATGCCAAACAATGAGCTAAAGAATTTCAAGCAACGCTTCGAGGAGGGAGAGTTCGCACAGAGTGCAGAACTCAGCACTCGCTATCTCGATGAGAACATTCTTATATTCGACAACATCAAGGTGCTGTCCAATCCCGATCCCGTAAGATTGCAGATGAACATGATAGCCTCCTGTCAAGCTGGCTGTCTGAGGCTCAACATCAATGGCAAGGAGATCGAGATAGAAAAAAATGACATTTTCGTGTGTCCGCCCAACAACACGCTCGACATCATGGATGTGTCGCCAGATTTTGACTGCACGGCCATGTGCGTTTCCAACTTAGGCTTGCAGAACATCCTGCGCTCACATATCAGAATTTGGAACCGTGCCATGTACGTTGACAAGGTGTTGGTGGTGAAGATGACAGAGGAAGAAATGCTCTTCTATGATAAATTTACCGACTTGGTGCGCCTCTGTCTCAACGCCGACTACACACAGCTTACATCGTGGAATCCCTACCGCCGAGAAATCGTCGAGACCCTACTCAAGAGTGCTTTGCTGGCACTATGCAACAGCTTCTCTTCAACTATCAAAAAGGATGCGGAAAATGCGTCTTCTGCGACAAGCAATCTTTTCGACAATTTTCTCGAATTGTTGCAGCAGAGCGAAATCAAGCATCAGCCTGTAGAACATTTCGCCCAGCAGTTGGGCATCACCCCAAAATATCTCTCCATATTGTGCAAACGCCATTCCGGCAAGACCGCCATCGACTGGATTACCGAATACACCCTATCCGACATTACGTATTATTTGCGTTCTACGAACAAGTCGATAAAGGAAATTTCGGGCATTCTCGGTTTCTCAAACACCTCTTTCTTTGGCAAATATGTCAGGGAACATCTACATACTTCACCCCTGAAGTATCGCGAAAATCTAAGGAAATGACATTTTTTAGAAATCTGACAAGTCCCCCCAATCATGGGTAGTTCATCTTGAGCACACAAACAAAAAAAAAGCACCTTTCGAAAAGAAAAGTGCTCGTGGTTGGGATACCCGGATTCGAACCAGGAATGACAGGACCAGAATCTGTAGTGTTACCATTACACCATATCCCATTTTTTATTTTTGCAATATCCTTTCCGATATTGCGAGTGCAAAGGTAACACTTTTTTCTGAACCCACAAATTTTTTCTCTACTTTTTTACCAAAAAACTTTATTTTTTTTATTTTCATGTCTTTTTCAACAGAAAATACGTGTTTTTAGGCTGTACCAACCTTAAAAAAACAGAAAAGTTGGAGGAAAGTAACACATACTCATTTTTTTGCACTATCTTTGTAGTCGAATAATACAACGTACAACCCAATGAATACTACAAAACAATTAGTAGAAACAATTAAAGAAGGAATACAAGAGAAAAAAGGCAGCAATATTGTCATTGCCGACCTAAGCGAAATAGACGGCGCCATAGCCAAGTACTTTATCATCTGTCAAGGCGGTTCCCCCACCCAGGTGGAAGCAATTGCCGAATCTGTGGGCGACTTCTGCAGAAAGGAATTGGGCGAAAAACCTGTTAATGTAGCAGGATTGGGAAACGACCAATGGGTAGCTATCGACTTCGTGGATGTACTCGTGCATATTTTCCTACCTGAAGCAAGACAATTCTACGACTTGGAACACCTGTGGGAAGATGCCAAGCTGACAACCATTCCCGATGTGATGTAACAACAATCGCGCGTACATTAGATACATCTTAGAAAGCAAGAAACAAAAGTAAAAAAAGGAAAGGAAACATTCAATATGGAACAAGGCAACAACAAGAACAATCTCGGTGGACCTCAGCCACCCAAAATGCCTAAGTTCAACATGAACTGGCTATATATACTTATTCTCGTCGGACTGATGGCAGCCTACCTAAGCGGAGGCACAAACTCTTTAGGAGGAAGCGCCACACAAGAAGCCACCTACACACAGTTTAAGCAATATGTGGAAAAAGGCTATGTGCTGAGCGTAGTGGCCAATAAGACAGAGAACACACTGAAACTGTATATCAACCCAAAATACTCCCGCGAGGTGTACAAGACCTCTGCAAAGAACTTAGGAACAAACCCTTATGTAGAGGTACAGTTTGGCTCGGTCGACGAGGTGGACAAGTTTGCCAACGCGATGGTGCAAGCCAAGAAAATCAATTCGTTTAGTTATAAGAACGAGTCGTCGGATGGTTTTCTCCAAATACTATGGAACATCTTTCCACTGGTTCTCTTCTTCGTATTCATATGGTGGATGTCGGGACGCATGGGCGGCATGGGTGGCTCCGGCGGAGGCATCTTCAATGTAGGCAAGAGCAAAGCACGTATGTATGAAAAAGGAAATGCCATAGGCATCACTTTCAAAGACGTAGCAGGACAAGAAGGAGCCAAACAGGAAGTACAGGAAATCGTAGACTTTCTGAAGAACCCCAGCAAGTATACAGACTTAGGTGGCAAGATTCCAAAGGGAGCGCTCCTCGTAGGACCTCCGGGAACAGGTAAGACCCTCCTCGCCAAAGCTGTGGCAGGAGAAGCTGGCGTACCTTTCTTCTCCATGAGCGGTTCCGACTTCGTAGAGATGTTTGTCGGTGTAGGCGCATCACGGGTACGCGATCTCTTCCGCCAAGCTAAGGAGAAGGCACCCTGTATCATCTTCATCGATGAGATTGATGCTGTGGGACGCGCCCGTAGCAAAAATCCATCCATGGGAGGCAATGACGAGCGAGAGAACACGCTCAACGCTCTGCTTACAGAGATGGATGGATTTGGAACAAACAGCGGAGTCATCATCCTGGCTGCCACGAACCGCGTGGACATGCTCGACAGTGCCTTGCTACGTGCAGGACGATTCGACCGTGAGATACATGTCGACCTGCCCGACTTGAATGAGCGAAAAGCCATCTTCCTGGTTCACCTTAAACCTATAAAAGTAGACAAGAGTGTAGATGTCGACCTGTTGGCACGACAGACACCAGGATTCTCGGGGGCCGACATTGCAAATGTGTGCAACGAGGCAGCCCTCATAGCGGCACGCCACGACAAGAAGAGCGTTAGCAAGCAAGACTTCCTCGACGCAGTAGACCGTATCGTGGGCGGACTGGAGAAAAAGACAAAAGTCATGACAGCCGAAGAGAAACGAAGCATCGCACTCCATGAGGCGGGCCATGCCACCATCTCATGGTTTTGCCAGTACGCCAATCCACTTATCAAGGTAACCATCGTGCCACGAGGACAGGCTCTCGGAGCCGCCTGGTACCTGCCAGAAGAACGGCAGATTACCACCAAGGAGCAGATGCTCGACGAAATGTGTTCGCTCATGGGCGGACGTGCCGCAGAAGAACTCTTCACCGGGCATATATCATCGGGAGCCATGAACGACTTGGAAAGAGCGACCAAGAGTGCTTATGGCATGATAGCCTACTTAGGTATGAGCGACCGACTGCCGAATATATGCTACTACAACAACCAGGAATATTCCTTCCAGCGCCCATACTCTGAGACCACAGCCCGCATGATAGACGAAGAGGTGCTCAAGATGGTAAACGAACAGTACGCACGCGCCAAGAAAATCCTCATGGAACACAAGGAAGGCCACAATGCGCTTGCCAAGCTCCTCATCCAGAAAGAGGTGATCATGGCAGAAGACGTGGAGAAGATTTTCGGTAAGCGTCCATGGATAAGCCGTTCGCAGGAAATCATGGAGGATGAACAGCCCAAGATAGACGACAAACTGAAAGAACTGCCAGAGGTGCAAGCTGCCATCAAGGCCCACGAGCAAGCACAGCAGGAAGACAATTCACCCAAAAACGCAGAAAGCAATGATGCCGATGCGCCGCAGGACAACAAGAATTCTGAAGAAACAAACAATAATAAAAATAAGGATTCACAATGACCAGCAAACAAAAGAATCTAATCGTGAGATCCATCACGGGCATCTTGTTCGTGGTATGCATGGTGTCTTGCTTTCTCAACCCAAGAGCCATGATTTTTCTCTTTACAATCATCACAGGACTCAGCATTTGGGAATACTGCGGACTGGTGAACAACGAGAAAGAAGACGTGACTGTCAACCAGCTCATCTGCACCGTTGCCGGAGTATACTTTTTCCTTGCTGTGGCAGGGTTGCGAACAGGCTTTGTTGGCAATTTCATCGTCTTCGTGCCCTATTTACTCACCATCGTCTACCTGTTTATCAGCGAGTTGTATACGGGCAACAAAGATGCTATCAACGACTGGGCCTACGCCATGCTCTCGCAGATGTACATCGCCCTACCCCTATCCATGATTAACGTTCTGGCTTTCGAATACTCTTCCTTCGATGGACAGATACACTACGACTTGCTGTTGCCACTGAGCGTTTTCATCTTCCTTTGGGCAAACGACACTGGAGCCTACTGCAGCGGTTCGCTCTTCGGCAAGCATAAACTCTTTCCACGCATCAGCCCAGCAAAAAGCTGGGAAGGAAGCATCGGGGGAGGAATATTCGTACTGATCGCTGCCACCATTATAGGTTATTGGGCCAATGATGGTGAGGCTCACCGACTCAGCATTGCTGGATGGATTGGTTTAGGTCTGGTCGTCGTATTTTTCGGAACATGGGGCGACCTGGTAGAAAGTCTCTTCAAACGCACGTTGGGAGTAAAGGACAGCGGCACGCTATTACCTGGACATGGTGGCATGCTCGACCGTTTCGACTCTTCACTAATGGCCATTCCTGCAGCTGTCATCTACCTCTATACGCTGCAGTTGTTCGTGTAAAAAAGCTAAAAGCTCATGAGTTCCCCCTTGACTCATGAGCCACCCTCAACAACAAACGTTCGCAGGACTCTATACATTTGAAAAATTGCGAAACGTATCCTCTCCCTAAACAATCGTCAGCAAACACAAGAAGAAAAATCTCCTTAGAATTCTTATATATCAACTTCATAAACTTACTAAGAGACATGAAAAAGCTTTTGACCTTACTCGTTGCCATGCTCTGCATCATGCAGGCACAGGCCGCAACCCCCGTAAAACAATTTGGACAACTACAAGTAAAAGATGCTCAACTATGCGACCAAAACGGGCAACCCATAGTGCTAAGAGGCGTAAGCTTAGGTTGGCACAACATCTGGCCACGCTTCTACAACAAGCAAGCCGTGAAATGGCTCATCAACGACTGGCACGCCAACATCATCCGTGCTGCCATGGGCATTCAAATAGAAGACAACTATTTAGAGAATCCACAGTTTGCAGAAGAATGTATAACCACAGTGGTCGATGCTGCCATCAAATATGGAGCATATGTCATCATCGACTGGCATGCTCACAAAATGCACACCCAAGAAGCCAAAGCTTTCTTTGGCAAAATGGCAAAGAAGTATGGTAAGTATCCCAATGTGCTCTACGAATTGTACAACGAACCTGTGGATGATTCCTGGGATAGTTTGAAAATCTATGCAAAGACTATCATCGACGAAATACGCAAATACGACCCAGACAACATTATCCTCATGGGCTGCCCACATTGGGACCAAGACATTGACCTCGTGGCTAAAAGCCCTATAGAGAATGTAAACAACGTAATGTACACACTACATTTCTATGCTGCCACTCATACAGATTATCTTCGCAACAAGTTGGAAGCTGCCGTAAAAGACGGGTTACCTGTATTTGTATCAGAATGTGCCGGAATGGAAGCTTCGGGCAACGGCCCACTGGCTCCCGAAGAGTATCAGAAATGGCTCGATGTGATGGAAACGAACAAGGTAAGCTGGGTCAACTGGTCAGTTTCAGACAAGGATGAAACCTGCTCCATGCTCCTGCCTCGTGCCAAAGCTACAGGCAACTGGACACCAGACCTCATCAAGCCTTGGGGCAAGATGGTAAGAGAAGCGCTGAGAAAATACAACAAGTAGCACACCCTCTCAGCGAAGTAGTATTTACTTTACCATCGCGACAGCATTTACTTTTGGTAGTATTTTTTCATTGCAGTAGTACTTATTTTGGCAAATAAGTACTACTGTCTTTTTTTCAAAGACACTTGTACATGCCAACAAAGATACTTTTGTTTTTTTAAGAAGTTTACTATCCCCAGTTCCTCAAGTAACTACTCTGCATAAGTCGTCAACTATGAATATGACTAAACTCACGATATAAATGTTTTCTTTAACCTATAAAAATCTATGTTCTAAAAGTTTAGAACTTATATACGAAAGTTTAGAACTTGTGTCCGAAAGTTTAGAACATAGATTTATCCACAAGAGAAGAACAAATTCATTGTGGTCTAACGATTTTAGTTAACCACTTTCAGTATTATTGTTAATACAGGTTGACCCAGTTATTGTGGTTTAACGATTTTTGTTGACCACATAACCTAACCGAAAACAATACAGATAGTATAAAGGTATTTACTCATGACTTATAGGGGTGCAGAGCAATTACGTTCTCAAAGACAACAGACCGTTCCTTGAGAAAGTGTTTTCTATACCAACAACACTATTCTATGACTCATTGATGTCCTGCCGGCTCACTCGCTCAGCCTCTTCGGCTTTCTGTCGGGCGATGGCAGCTTCCTGTTCTGCCTTGATACGAGCCTGCTCTGCAGCTTCGGCGGCAGCCTTGGCAGCAGCCTCGGCACGTTCTTTTGCCAGACGTACCAGTTCGGCGCAATGCTTTCTCAGCAAGTTAACCATGATAGAAGCAGCCTCATCGGGTGCCACCTTACTACCCAACTCTCTCCGCACGTCCTGATATTCTGCTATCATCTTCTCACGGGCAGGCTGTCCGGGTAAAATACAATACAATTCATTGGCGATTCCGTCTATCGTAAACTTATCAGCAAACATCTCCGAAACCACCTTCTTATGGGCCACTAAATTGACAAGCGAAATATAGTCAACCTTCAGCACGTGATTGAAAGCAAAGCGGATAAGTTTTGGCAAAGGCGTTTCGTAACACACCACTTGAGGAACATTGAACAAAGCGGTTTCAAGTGTGGCAGTCCCACTGGTTACAAGAGCCGCTTTGGCGTGAGACAAGAGTTGATAAGTCTTATTTTTCACCACCTTGACAGATGTTCCTTCCAGAAAATTCTCGTAATACTCGTCCTCTATCGACGGAGCACCAGCCAACACCATTTGGTAATCTTCAAAACGTTCAGCCACCTCTATCATGGCAGGAAGATTATCCTTGATTTCCTGCAGTCGGCTACCAGCTAAAAGAGCAATAATCGGTTTACGATTGTCAAGATTGTTGTCTTGACAAAACTCCTCGTACGTCTGATGATATTCTGCCCTGAACTCTGCCACTTCCTGGACTGTAGGGTTGCCAACATAATGAATGGGGTACTTATGCTTTTGCTCATAGAAAGACACTTCGAAAGGCAGTATTGAGAACATCTCGCTCACATCTCGTTTGATGCTCCTGATACGCCATTCCTTCCATGCCCATATCTTTGGAGATATATAATAGTAGACAGGTATCAATGTGTTCTTTTTCAAGAACTTGGCTATATTGAGATTAAAGCCAGGGTAATCAACTAAGATTACAGCATCGGGTTTCCAAGCCACGATATCCTCCTTGCATTTTCTCATATTCGAGAAGATGGTTCTCAAGTGCAGTAAAACTGGCACAAAGCCCATATAAGCCATCTCCCTATAATGCTTGACACGAGTTCCTCCCACGGCAGCCATCAAGTCGCCGCCGAAGAACCTAAATTCTGCCAATTCGTCATATTTTTTCAACGAGCGCATCAGCCTGCTGGCATGCAAATCACCACTCGCCTCTCCTGCTATCAGATAATATTTCATCCTTTTATCAAATGTTCCGTGTTAACCGTCAAGTTCTGAAGTTTGCGCATTGATGAACGAATTACTCTTCAGCCACTCATAGTCTGTTACGTCAATCTTAGTGGGAGTAATGGCTATGTATCCATGGGCGAGCGCCCATTGGTCCGTATCGACGGCTTCGGGCTCATCATTGCGATATTCGCCCACCATCCAGTAATAATCGTAGCCCCGAGGATGACGTTCCTTTACCACCTCGTTGATCCACGAGCCCCATGTCATACGGCAAACCTTGAAGCCTTTGAAAGGGGGATTGACGGGGAAATTGACATTGAGGCAGGTTCCTTTGGGAAGTCCTTCCTCAAGCACTCTCCTCACGATGCTCACCACCCCAGCACGCAAAGGCGACAAATCGGCCTTCACGTCATAGTTGCAACTACTGAACGCAACCGACGGAATGTACTTCATGCAACCTTCCTTAGCCACACCCATCGTGCCCGAATAATGATTGTTCACACTCGAGTTGTCGCCGTGATTGATGCCACTGAGTATCAAGTCGGGGACACGAGAAGCCAGCAATTGGTCAAGAGCGATCTTCACACAGTCGACAGGAGTTCCCGAGCACGACCACACCTCCACATCATCGCCCATATTATACCTGCGTTTCAACAGCAACGGCGACGTTACCGAGAAAGCACATCCATAGCCCGACCGTCCACTCTCAGGAGCCACAACGAGCACATCGCACCAATCTTTCAGAAATCCAACAAGCGTCTTGATGCCATTGGCATGATAGCCGTCATCGTTGGATATTAATATTAAAGGTTTCTTATTTTCCATAAAAATATCACTCTTTTTGGTGCAAAAGTACGAAAAAACCTTTAAAGAAACGTCTTTCTCGCATAAAATATGTATCTTTGCAGAAATTTTGTGATGTTTTTTAATATAGAAAATTAAGAATATGGGAAAAATAATCGCATTGGCCAACCAAAAAGGTGGTGTCGGCAAAACGACAACCACCATCAATTTGGCTGCATCATTGGCCACATTGGAAAAGTCGGTCCTCGTCGTAGACGCCGACCCACAGGCCAACGCTTCCAGTGGCTTAGGAGTAGACATCAAGGAGGTAGACTGCTCTCTGTACGAGTGCATTATTGACCATGCCGATGTTCGTGACGCCATCTATACTACCGATATCGATGGGCTCGACATTATCCCCAGCCACATCGACCTTGTTGGCGCAGAGATAGAGATGCTCAACCTCCAAAACCGCGAAAGGGTCATCAAGAACCTGCTCGCCCCTATCCGCGACGAATACGACTTCATCCTTATCGACTGTTCGCCTTCTTTGGGACTTATCACGGTCAACTCATTAACAGCCGCCGACAGCGTCATCATCCCCGTTCAATGCGAGTACTTTGCCCTGGAAGGCATCAGCAAACTGCTCAACACCATCAAGATTATAAAGAGCAAGCTCAACACAAAACTTGAGATTGAGGGCTTCCTGCTCACCATGTACGACAGCCGTCTTCGCCTGGCCAACCAGATTTATGATGAGGTGAAGCGACACTTCCAGGAGTTGGTGTTCAAGACTGTCATCCAACGCAACGTAAAGCTGAGCGAGAGCCAAAGCCATGGTCTTCCCGTCATCCTCTATGACACCGAATCGAATGGTGCCAAGAACCATTTGGCGCTGGCAAAAGAAATCATCAACAAAAACGCATAAAGGAAAGTAAAACGCATAAAGTAAAAAGAGTAAGAACATCCTCGCTAACTCAAGAATGGGATTTTTCCCAATAACCCAAGCAGCAGATTCTCTCCACTCCTTTACTAAGAAATAGGAAAAATGGCAGTACACAAGAAATACAACAACGGAACTAAAAGCAATGCCCTCGGACGAGGTCTCGACGCACTTATCTCCACCGAAGGAGTGCGCACCCAGGGCAGCAGTACCATCAACGAGATTCCTCTCGACCAAATAGAAGCCAATCCCAACCAGCCTCGCCGCGAGTTCGATGGCGAAGCACTTCAAGAGTTGGCAGAAAGTATCAAGACCATAGGTATCATCCAACCCATCACCTTGCGGCAAGTGGCCGAGAACCGCTTCCAGATTATCGCGGGAGAGCGTCGTTGGCGCGCCTCCCAGTTGGTTGGGCTGAGAGCCATACCAGCCTACATCCGCACCATCAGCGATGAGAGCGTGATGGAGATGGCTCTTGTAGAGAACATTCAGCGACAAGACCTCAACGCCATAGAAATAGCACTGGCATACGAGCACTTGATGGAGAACAACGAGATGACCCAGGAGAAGATAGCCGAGCGCGTGGGAAAGAGCCGTGCCGCAGTGGCCAATTATCTACGCCTGCTTAAGTTGCCGGCCCAGGTGCAGATGGCACTCCAGAAGAAAGAAATCGACATGGGGCACTGCCGTGCCCTTTTGGCGCTCGACAGTCCTTCACTCCAGATAAAGCTGTTCCACGAAATTCAGAAGAACGGCTACTCCGTGCGTAAGGTAGAAGAAATGGTACAGCAAATAAAGGACAGCGAGGACAACGAAACTGCCAAAAAGGTAATCAAGGGGAAAGCCGAGTTGCCCGAAGAATTCACCCTGTTGAAAAACCGCCTCTCGCAATTCCTCAACACCAAGGTTCAGCTTACCTGCTCCCCCAAGGGCAAGGGAAAAATCAGCATCCCCTTTGCCAACGAGGAGGAATTAGAGCACATCATGAACGTTTTCGACCAATTAAAGCAAAATTAATTAGGTGAAATTGAGAATATCACATATTTGTATGTCTGTCTTATTGGCATGTTTACCATGGGCAGTTCAGGCTCAAAAGACGACCACGACCAGACAGTCTGCTACAATTGGGGAGTCTACTGTAGTCCCCCAGTCCAAGAACTCATCTGCAGACAAAGAGTTGCCAGTCGTAGTGGCACCAGCCGACACGACTTTTTCCGCCCAAGACAGTCTCAAGTTCAACAACATACTCAAGTTATCCAATAAAAAGAACAAGCGCGACTGGTCTACTTGGCGACCGGACATCAAGCGTGCCATGTGGCTTGCCATTGTTCTGCCAGGAGCAGGACAGATATACAATCGCAAATACTGGAAACTACCCATCATATATGGTGGTTTCGTGGGCTGTGCCTATGCCATCACGTGGAACAACCAGATGTATCACGACTATTCACAAGCCTATATGGACATCATGGACGATGACCCCACAACCGACAGCTACAACCAGTTCCTGCACTTAGGAGCCACCATTGATGCCAGCAACATGGACCGATACAAGGAAATCTTTCGCAAGCGAAAAGACCGTTACCGCCGGTGGCGCGATATGGGCGTGTTTGTCATGATTGGCGTTTACGCTTTTTCCATCATCGATGCCTACGTGGATGCCTCGCTCTCCGAGTTCGACATTTCCGACGACCTCACTCTCCGGGTAGATCCAGCCTTCATGAACTGCCACCCACAGAGTCGCAATCCCTTCCGATCCAGCACTTTAGGCATACAGTGCTCGCTCACGTTTTAGGATGATAGCATGAAATGAAGGGATAAAAAGTCGTGAAGAATCCTATAAAAACTATATGGAATAGAATAGAAAGAATAATATAAATGAAGAAAATACTATTACTAACAGTTGCAATGTTACTTAGTTTGCCTGCACAGACGCTGGCGCAGACAGACGACACAGAAGAGAAGAAAGAAGATGTAATCACAGTCACCGACAAACAAGGAAACGAGGAAGAGATAGAAGTTCCCGTTGGAATGGAGGACAACCTCGACAGTCTGCTTCATCTCTATAATGCCAAGGCCTATATGATGCAAGATACATCTTGCAACTATCGCGATGTCAACCCAGTCTTCGACAAAGAGGTTTACATAGATCGACTCAAGCGCCTACCTACCATCATCGAGATGCCTTACAACGATGTGGTACAGAAGTTCATCGACCGCTACAGCGGCAAGTTGCGCCGCTCAGTAAGCTATATGTTGGGAGCAAGCAATTTCTATATGCCCATCTTCGAGGAAGCCTTAGAAGCGTACAACCTTCCCCTCGAGCTCAAATACCTTCCTGTCATCGAGTCTGCCCTTAACCCTACAGCAGTCTCGCGCGTAGGAGCCACAGGCCTCTGGCAGTTCATGATAGGCACAGGCAAACGCTACGGACTGGAGGTTAACTCGCTCATTGACGAGCGTCGCGACCCAGTGAAAGCCTCTTATGCTGCCGCCCACTATCTGAGCGACCTTTATAAGATTTTCGATGACTGGAGTCTCGTCATCGCCGCCTATAATTGTGGCCCCGACAAGGTTAACAAGGCCATTCATCGGGCCAAAGGTTCTGCCGATTACTGGAACATCTATCCCTATCTACCCAAGGAGACACGTGGATATGTGCCAGCCTTCATCGCTGCCAACTACATCATGAACTACTATTGCGACCACAACATCTGTCCCATGATAACCGAGTTGCCTCTCAAGACAGATACAGTAGTTGTCAACAAAGACCTTCATCTGGAGCAGATAGCCCAGGTGCTCAACATCAATATCCAGCACCTACGTAGCCTCAACCCACAATACCGCCACGACATTGTCAATGGTCTCAACAAGCCTATGACCGTGCGTCTTCCATCCAACCTCATAGGTTCTTTCATCGACCAAGAAGACTCTATCTACAACTTCAAAACAGATGAACTTCTGCTCAAGCGTTCCGTCGTAGAAGTCAACCAGCATGAGCCAAAAGTAAGCCGTAGCAGCTATAGCAGTCGCCACCGTTCATCAGCATCGCGCAGTAAGAGCCACCGGAGCAGAGGGAATAAGAGTAAGCGTAGAGGTAAAAACGTAACCATCAAGAATGGCGACACACTATCAGAGATTGCAGCACGCAACCACACCACCGTGGCCAAACTGCGCAAACTCAACAAAATTTCGGGCAACCATATCCGTGCTGGCAAGAAAATCAAGGTAAAGTAATATACACATTATTTTGTATATAGAAGTTATTAATCTGACTTACACAAAGCGCAGGAGGCAAGAACTATGATGGACGATCAGAACCTCAAAGACTTAGAGAGAGAACAGGCCGACAACAAGCTCATTGGCGATGCTTTCCAGCATCTGCTCGACACCTATGTAGCTTCACGTCACCGCAAAAAGGTAGACATTGTCACCAAGGCGTTCAACTTTGCACGCCAGGCACATAAAGGGGTACGACGCCTGTCGGGAGAGCCTTATATCATGCATCCCATCGCCGTGGCTCAAATAGCCTGCGAGGAGATGGGACTGGGCTCCACCAGCATCTGCGCCGCCCTCCTGCACGACGTGGTGGAAGACACCGACTACACAGTAGAAGATATTTCCAACATCTTTGGCGAAAAGATAGCACAGATTGTCGACGGACTCACAAAAATCAGCGGAGGCATCTTTGGCGACAAGGCCTCTGCACAAGCAGAGAACTTTAAGAAGCTGTTGCTCACCATGAGCGACGACATCCGTGTTATCCTCATCAAGATTTGCGACCGACTGCACAACATGCGCACACTCGCCTCGCAGCCTGCCAACAAGCAATACAAAATTGCTGGCGAGACACTCTACATCTACGCCCCTTTGGCCAACAGACTGGGTCTCAACAAGATAAAGACCGAACTCGAAGACCTAAGCTTCCGCTACGACCATCCACAAGAATACGCCAACATCGAGCACAAGCTTGCCGACACCGAAGCTCAACGCGACACACTCTTCTCGCAGTTTACACAACCCATCAGGGAGGTACTCGACAAGATGGGCATACAATATAAGATAAAGGCACGTGTCAAGAGCCCTTATTCCATTTGGAACAAGATGCAGAACAAGCACGTGAGCTTCGACGAGATATACGACATCCTTGCCGTACGCATCATTTTCACGCCCAAGGTAAGAGCCAACGAGGTCAACGAATGCTTCAATATCTACGTGGCCATCAGCCAGATATACAAAAGCCATCCCGACCGTCTGCGCGACTGGCTCAACCACCCAAAGGCCAACGGCTACCAGGCACTCCACGTCACCCTCATGAGCAAGCAAGGACGCTGGATAGAGGTGCAGATACGAAGCGACCGCATGGACGAGGTGGCCGAGCAGGGATTTGCCGCCCACTGGAAATACAAGGAGGGTGGAGACGCCGAATACACAGAGGACGAGAACGAGCTCAACGACTGGCTGGGCACCATCAAGGAAATTCTCGACGACCCACAGCCCGACGCCATGGACTTCCTCGACGCCATCAAACTCAACCTCTTTGCCTCAGAAATCTTCGTATTCACACCCAAGGGCGAGATTAAGACCATGCCCGCAGGTTGTACAGCCCTCGACTTTGCCTTCCAGATACACACTTTCTTGGGCAGCCATTGCATCGGAGCCAAGGTAAACCACAAGTTGGTGCCGCTGAGCCACAAGTTGCAGAGCGGCGACCAAGTGGAAATCCTCATCAGCAAGAGCCAGCACGTGCAACCATCGTGGATCAATTTCGTGAGCACAGCCAAGGCCAAGAGCAAGATACAAGCCATCCTGAGACGCAACAACCGCGAGATACAGAAGAAGGGCGAAGATATACTGAACGAATGGCTCAAGAAGAATGGCTTTGAGGCCAACAACTCCGTCCTCGACAAGCTCTGCGACTATCACCACATACAGAAACACGAGAACTTCTTCCAGGCCTTGGGCGACCACTGCATCCTGCTCGGCGAGAAAGACATCGACGAGTTGCACGGCAAGAACAAGAAGGAGAAAACAACCAGTAGCTGGCGTAGCTACATCCCCTTCCTCGGCAAGAGCAAGGACAAACAATCCGAAGAAAAGGACGCCCAACCACAGCAGCTCATGGTGGTGGGCAAAGATTTCAACAAAAAGAAGCCCCTCATCATCACCGAGGAGAACATTTCGCAGTTCATCTTCCCCCCATGTTGCCATGCTATCCCCGGTGACGACATCATGGGCTACATCGACAACAAGAACCGCATCGAGATACACAAACGTTCATGCCAAGTGGCTGCCAAACTCAAGTCGAGCTTCGGCAATCGTATCGTCGATGCCAAATGGCAGATGCATAAATCCATGTTCTTCGATGCCACCATCGAGATAGAGGGCATCGACCGCAAGGGGTTGCTGCTCGACGTGAGTCGTGTAATCAGCGACCAACTCAACGTCAACATACACAAACTCACCATCAGCAGCGACAATGGCATCTTCGACGGCAGTATCGAAATCAGAATTCACGACCGCGACGACGTCAAGGTCATCATGGACAAGCTAAAGACCATCGACGGTCTGCAGGATGTACAGCGCATCCTGTAATTCCACACAAGACTAAACAATATAAACAATACAAAAAAACGACAATGAAAAAACTAATCCTGTCTATTCTCACCACGTTGGCTTTCCTCCCGGTGCTGGCAGCCAACAAGTACGACAACCCCGATACCCTCTTCGTATCGCGCGACGGCACCTGCGAGTTCCGCACCATCGACGAAGCCATAGAGGTGTGCCGTGCCTTCATGGACTACACCAAAGTCATCTATGTCAAGAAAGGCGTATACAAGGAGAAGCTTATCATCCCATCATGGCTTACCCATATCACCATCTGCGGCGAAGACCGCGACCAGACCATCATCACCTGGGACGACCACGCCAACATCAAGATGCCAATAGGCGGACTCGACTCAGAGGCTTCTGCCAAAGGCAAGCCCATGGGCACTTTCCGCACCTATACCCTGAAGGTTCAGGGCAGCTATATCACCCTAAAGAACATCACCATAGAGAACAACGCCGCACGGCTTGGACAGGCTGTAGCCTTGCACACCGAGGGCGACCATATTCTCGTGCAGAACTGCCGGCTCTTGGGCAACCAGGACACCGTATACACTGGTGTCGCCGGCACACGCATTGCCTTTTACGACTGCTACATCGAGGGAACTACCGACTTCATCTTTGGCCCTTCCATCGCTTGGTTCGAGAACTGCGAAATCCACAGCAAGGCCAACAGCTACATCACAGCAGCCTCAACACCAGCAGGCCAGCAGTATGGCTACATTTTCCACAAATGTCGCCTCACCGCCTCGCCCGAAGCCACCCAGGTTTATCTCGGCCGTCCATGGCGTCCATACGCCTACACACTCTTCATCGATTGCGAAATGGGTAACCACATCCGCCCTGCAGGCTGGCACAACTGGGGCAAGGAAAGCAACGAGAAGACCGCCCGCTACTACGAGTACGGCAACCATGGCCCCGGTGCTTCCACCAAGGCTCGCGCCCCCTGGAGCCATCAGCTCAGCAAGAAGGAAGCCGCACGCATCACCATCGCCAATGTCTTCGGCGAAGACTGTTGGTAAAACGCAGTTCTGAAAACCAAAAGAAAAAAGGAAAACTTATGCGAAGAACCTTAACAGAGAACCGCAAGTTTTCCTTTCCTATAACAACACGACGAAGAAATAATGGACATTAAGAACATAAAGAAAGAATGGAACGCAACCATTCTCGACATTCTGAAGGCTTTCATCAACATTTGCCACACACATAATCTGCGCTACTACTGCTGCGCAGGAACAGCCATCGGAGCCGTGCGACACCATGGAATGATACCCTGGGACGACGACATCGACGTCATTATGCCGCGCCCCGACTATGACCGCTTCCTCGAGATGGCACGCCATGAGGATTTCGGCAACTATGAAGTAGTAACGCCCTACAACAATGCCCGTTACCCACTCTATTTCTCCAAGTTAGTAAACAAGAACACGACTCTCATCGAGGAGAAAGAACGCCCCTGCGTCATCGGGCTCTTCATCGACATCTTTCCGCTCGATGCCACTGCCGACGATGTGGAACAGGCCAAGATGCTGCAGCGCAAATACGTGAAGTACATCAATTGCCTCAACGCCATTTCCACCCGCAACACCTTCGGCGAATACCTGGTGCTGCTCACTCAGCGCAAGACGTGGGGACGCTTCGTCGTCAAGACTGCAGCCTATTTCTTTCGCAACCTCATGCGCCAACATTTCATCACGAAGATGGATCGCCTGAGCCATCTCTACGACTTCGACAAGGCACAGAACGTACAGGTTTACACAGGCTCCTATCACGAGCGCGAGATTTTCCCCAAGGCATGGCTTGGGGCAGGCAAGCTGTTCCCCTTCGAAGACACCACTGTCCTACTGCCTGCCGAATACGACAAGTATCTAAGCCACTTTTTCGGCGACTACATGCAACTGCCTCCCGCAGAACAGCGAGTGGAAAAGCACCTACGCTACTACCTCAACATGGATAAAAGGGAAACATGGAAGGAGATTTCGAAAAAGATAAGAAAGTAAGAATCTACTTCCGGAACTTGAATAAAGAATGCTTTTATCTTACGCCCATCCTGTCTACTACGCTCTTCATTGTATGCTCGAAACCTTTCTCCACATCCCAGAGAGGTTTCCAGCCCAAAGCCTTCAGTTTGTCGGTATTGAAAGTCGCCTTGGTAATAGGAGTCGTATTGCCTTTCCTCACATCGTCCTCTGCTATGTCAAACACCACCTTGCGGTTAGCCTTCCTTGCAATCAACTCGGCTAACTCACGAATAGAGATGTTAGCCTCCGAATTCGCCACATTATAAGCATTCCCCCTCTCGCCATCGAGCAAGAGGCGCAGAATGGCATGAGCCGCATCCACGACATAAAGCCACGACCGGAATGCCTCGCCATGACTCTTCAGCACAATATCCTCGCCACGCAACACGTTGCGGATAAACTGGGCATACACCCTGTTGTCACTCTCAGTGAAGCCAGGACCGTAAGTATGGCTCAACCGGGCTATGACGACATCTGCGCCATATTCCTCACCATAGGCCATACAGAGCGTTTCGGCGGCACGCTTCGACGATGGATAACAAGCCCTCACCGAGGCACAGTCCACATAACCGCTACTCGTCTCTGAAAACTCTTTTCCATCGCCCTCACCATAAACCTCGCCCGAAGAGATGTAAACCATGCGTTTCATGCCATGGCTCAAACCAAACTCCATCAAGTGGGCGACACCGTCAAAGTTCGCTTTCATCACCTCCACAGGTTTTCCACGGAAAAAGTTAGGACTCGCACTGCTCGCCGCATCGATGATAAAGTCTGCTCCATGCGCCAACAGCCCATGAGCCTCACTCTGTTCGTCCATAGGCTGCGTAACATCCATCTCTACAAAGCCAAAGTCAGCCTTTTCCAAGTAAGCAGCAAATTTCATTTTGGCACGTTGCCTGTTACGTCCTGCCGCCACAACCCTGTAACCTCTGTCAGGATTCAGCATCAGCACGTCGACCACGCAACTTCCTATCAGTCCTGTGGCACCCACTACGAGTATCGTCTTCCCATCAAGACGCTTCAAGTCGAGCCCCTCGTCGAAGAGACGCTCCACATCTATCCTGTATCTTGTACTTTCCGACATTGCTATATGAATTTGATCGTTGACACGCAGACCCAAAGCAAGAGATATCCTTCTCGTCCAGCCGACCTGATATTTTCACTTAATCCATTCCTCCGGCTGTACCTTCATCAGCGCCTTGAGAATCTCGAGGTCCTCCACGGTTGTAATCTTGATGTTTTTCTCCGATCCCGGTACGATATGCATCTTCCTGCCGCCCAGCTCAGCCATCAGCGTACACGACGCCACCGAGTTGTCGATGCCCTTTGCCTTGGCCTCCTCGTGTGCAGCAATCAAGTTGCCTAACCGGAACGTCTGTGGTGTCTGGGTGCGAATCAACTTATCACGTGGAATACTCGCTGTCGCGGTAAACCCGTCCTCACTCTCCAGGATTGCCTCACGACACTTGATGCCCGTAATCGCACAACCGTACTTCTGGCAAACGGCGATGTTGGAAGAGATGATGTCCTGCGAGAGCAGAGGTCGCACCGCATCATGCACCAGCACCAGGTCGTCGTCACCACACCCCGCCTCTTTCAGACCGTAGATGCCATTGTGTATCGACTCCTGTCCGTTGGCTCCTCCTGGAAAAATCCACTTCAACTTGGTAATACAAAACTGGTTGGCATACGACTGCAGCACCGTTTCCCATCCTGCCAGGCACACCACGGCGATTCCCTGAATGTCGGGATGCTTCTGAAATGCCATCATCGTATGAATGATTATCGGGCAATTATCCACGTGCATAAACTGTTTGGGGATGTCCTGACCCATTCTGTTGCCAGAACCACCAGCTATAATAAGAGCATAGTTCATATCGTTTATTCTTTTAGTCCATGTATGCGAGAACATGCTCCATGCAAGTTCTCATGGTGCAAAGATACAAAAAATAAAGCAACTACTTCCCTTTTCGTAAAAAACTATGTATCATTTCTTGATTTCTTCTTCATAAGAAGACCAACAAACACAAGAGCTACAGGCCTATCATAGGCGACAACAATGCACCCCTACTACCGACCGAGCCTTGCCCCTACTACCGACCGAGCCTCGCCCCTACTACCGACCAAGCCTCGCCCCTACTACCGACCCCCTTATAACGGCTATAAAATGCTGTTATAAAGGCATTGTACTCACGCCCACCTCAGCCTTAGCGAGTTGAGCACTACGCTCAGGCTCGAACAAGCCATCAGACCACTTGCCCACATGGGTGTAATCTGGAAGTTGATGCCAAAGATATGGAGTGCTCCTGCCGCCAATGGAATGCACACAAGGTTATAGACAAAAGCCCAGAAAAGGTTTTGCCATATCATACCCACGGTCTTTCGACTCAGCGCAACGGCATCGGGAAGCGCCATCAAATCATCGCCCATGAGCGTCACCTGAGCCACGTCCATCGCGACATCGGTTCCTCGCCCCATAGCGATACTCACATCTGCCAGGGCAAGGGCCTGCGTGTCGTTGATGCCGTCGCCCACCATTGCTACTCGCTTGCCTTGCTGCTGCAAAGCCTTCACCAAAGCCTGTTTGTCACCAGGCAACACCTTGCTACGATAGTTATCGATACCGGCTTCCCGAGCCCAGTAACCGACAGCTTCCTCCTTGTCACCACTCATCATGTACACCTCGATGCCCTCTTTCCGAAGAGCTTGTATGGCTTCCTTTGCATGGGGCTTGAGCGTCTCGCGTGCCTGCAGAGGCAGTTGGTCTTGGCGGGTGAAATCAATGTTGGGGTTAGGAATGGTGAGCGTTCCCGTCTTATCGATAACGAGGGTGTCCACCTTTCTGAGATTCTCCAAAGCCGATGCGTCCTTGATGAGGATTTGCTTCTGAGCCGCCTTTCCTATGCCAACCATCAAGGCTGTAGGAGTTGCCAGTCCCATGGCACAAGGACAGGCGATGACCAAAACTGCCACAGTCGACAGAATGGCTTGTGGTAGTGCATCGTTTCCCTCTATAGCCCACCAGACTAAAAAGGTGACAAGGGAGATGGCTGTCACTACGGGAACAAAGACCATGGCAGCCTTGTCGACGATTCGCTGCACCGGAGCCTTGCTGCTCTGCGCCTGCTGCACCATGCGTATGATGTGGGCCAGGGCTGTGTCCTCACCTATCTGGCGGGCTTTCATCCGCAACTTTCCCTGACTCGGGATAGTACCCGCCAGCACCTGGTCGCCCGCCTTCTTCATGGCAGGAGTTGGCTCGCCACTTATCATCGCCTCGTCCACGTAAGCAGCATCGGCAGTCATGAGGCTCTCCGCCTCGGTCACCACTCCGTCTACAGGAATTTTCTCGCCAGCGCGCACTTCTATAGTATCGCCTGGCTGAATGGTTGAAATGGGCACTTCCTCCATCTTGTAATCGCCGGGGGTACCCGTTTCCTCACGAGTCACCAATCTGGCTGTCTTGGGCTGCATGCCCATCAGTTGGCGTATGCTGTTGGCGGTGCTGTCCTTGGCCTTTTCCTCTAAGCACCTGCCCGTCAGCACAAAGGTGACAATCATCACGGAAGCATCAAAATAAGTATGCCATTCCATGCCCCGTGTGCCCCATACGGCATCGCCCCAAAAGGTGTTGAACGCACTGAAGAAGAAAGCTATCAAGGTACTGAGCGCCACCAGCGAATCCATGTTGGCTGTATGGTGAGCGAGTTGTTTGCAGGCTGAGCTGTAGAACTGTCGACCACAGAATAACATATTGGCAAGAGCCAGAAGTAAGCACACCTGATGGGAAAAGCTGTCGTCCCGGGTCATGGAAAAGTACATGGTGAGGGCAGCAAAGAGCCATGACGCAAGGGTTCGGCGGCGCAACAGCGTGAACTCGCGTCGGTTGATTTCCTCCGCATTTCTGTCGCGCTCTATGACAAGGTCGTAACCAGCGTTGCTCACCTCGCGCTTCATGTCTTCGACCGAGATGATTTCGGGATTATAGTCTATTAAAGCAGTGCGGTTGGCAAGAGAAACCGAAACCGAGTTGATGCCTTTGAGTGATCGGAGCTTCTCCTCCACATGAGCCGAGCAAACGCTACACGCCATGCCTATCACAGGTATTGTTTTCCTCATTTTTCTTCTTTGGTATATGTATATGTATTAGAAACTCATATTGCTCACAAATATTCACTTATGCAAAGGTACGAAGATTATTTGTGCCATGAACGATACAAAACGAAGATTTAGAAAAAATTAGTAGAGATTCCTCCGCACATCGGACATGAAGAATGGCGAAGAAACAGTCTTGTACGTCGAGGCATAAATTGTGCCCACTGCCACACATATCGACAAAAAAAGCAGGTTCCAACTCTTCTTGGAACCTGCCCTCATTGTTTGTCATCATTTATGTAAAATCATCAACTGGTGAGAATTCACATTACTTTACCTCTATCTGCTTGGTTGTCTTAGCTTCTTCCTTAGGAGTGAGCTTTGGAATCTCAACCTCAAGCACACCATCGTTTACTTTTGCCGAAATATGCTCACGGTCAGCATCCTCTGGCAAAGTGTAACACTGCTGATAGTTGCTGTAGGAGAACTCACGACGCAGATAGTGCTCGTGCTTGTCATCATCCTTGTGCTCCATCTTGTTCTCGATGGCGACACAGAGATTACCATCGTTGTCGAGGTTGACGCGAACCCATTCCTTCTTCAAGCCAGGAGCAGCAACCTCCATGATGTAGGCTTTGTCGTTCATCTTGATATTGGTGGCAGGAGCGGTAGCAACGTTCATGCGAGGCATCAAGTCGGTATCAAAGAAATTGTCATCAAACCAATTATTCAACCAATTAGAATCATTACTTCTACGAGCTAACAACATAATTAAAACCTCCAATTTTCTTTTACTCGTCCTCTCGGTGCCTTGCGACTCCGTCGGGATTTCTATTTGTTTACTTACTTATTATTCTTTTTAATTGACTGCCTTGAACCTCAAGGTCTTGGCAACTTATTGATTGCCATCGCCTTAATTTCTTCGGCCTTCGTTGATGGGATGTGCAAGATGCGTGCCAGCACATAAGGCTCTCCCCCAATTGCCAATTCTGTCGCTGCGAAATGACAAAGATGTCAGCAAGTCTTAAAAAAAATTACACTTTGCTGACAAGTCCATTAGCCTTTGCTGTTCTGTAGGCTGTAAGGCTGCAATGATAGCTAATAAATGTTATAAAGAATTTCTTTTTCGCCTGTCAAGTTGTTTTGTTGGGTATTTATTGTAAATTTGCAGTATATTAATAAGGTAATACATATTAGTTTAGTCAATTAACGAAAACAAGATAAAACATGATTAAGAGATTATTGTCATTTCTCGATGCATCGCCAGTCAATTTCCTGGCCGTCAAAAATCTTACTGAAGAGTTGCTGCAACATGGTTATCGCCATATCAACGCCACCGAGCCCATAGGCACGGTAAAGGCTGGCGACAAGTTCTTTGTCACCAAGAACGACTCCTCCATCTATGCCTTCCAAATAGGCAGGAAGCCTTTGGCAGAAACAGGATTTCACATGATTTGCGCCCATTGCGACTCACCCACGTTCCGTATCAAGCCGCACGCCGAGATAGACTGCGAGGGAGGCATCGTAAAGCTCAACACCGAGGTATACGGAGGTCCCATCATGTCGACTTGGTTCGACCGTCCGCTTACCTTGGCAGGAAGAGTCATCGTGAGGGGCAAGGACGTGATGAGCCCTACAACCCTCCTATTGCACGTGAAGCGTCCCTTGCTGCAGATAAGCAATTTGGCCATCCACTTCAACCGTCAGGTAAACGACGGAGTGAAACTGAGCCGACAGAAAGACGTGTTGCCCATCTTGGGAATCATCAACGACGAGTTGGAAAAGGGCAACCTGCTGATGAACATCATCATCGAGGAACTGAACAAGCAACAGACAGTAGCACGCAAGGACATTCTCGACTTCGACCTTTATCTGGCTGATGCCACACCAGCCTGCACCTTCGGCGCGCACAATGAGTTTATCTCTTCGGGCAGACTCGATGACCTGTCCATGTGCTTCGCCGGACTCGAGGCGCTGTTGGCTTCACAACCTACCGACACCACCCAGGTGCTCGCCATCTTTGACAACGAGGAAACGGGATCGCAGACCAAGCAGGGAGCTGGAAGTCCATTCCTCTCCTACATGCTCAAGCGCATCGCCTTGGCGCAGAGCGGCACCGAGGAAGCATACTACCAAGCCGTGGAGCGTGCTTTCATGATTTCGGCGGACAACGCCCATGCCTGGCATCCCAACTACTCCGAGAAATACGACCCCACCAACCATCCCATGCTGGGAGGCGGTCCCGTCATCAAGTTCAATGCTGCCCAGAAGTATGCCAGCGATGCCCTCTCGGCATCGGTCTTTGCCAGCCTGTGCGAGAAGGCAGGCGTGCCTTGCCAGCGTTTTGTCAACCATAGCGACGTGGCAGGCGGAAGCACATTGGGCAACATCTTGGCATCGTCCATCCCGCTGCGCGGTGTCGACATGGGAAATGCCATCCTTGCCATGCACAGTTGCCGCGAGACGGGAAGCACGGCCGACCATGACTTCTGCGTCAAGGTGTTCACACAGTTCTACCAGGAATAGCGAAACGTCAAGGAAACTTCATAGACTGAAAAATTATCCCTTATACAAGAAATGAAATACATCATTTTTGATTTCGACGGAACCATCGGCGACTCGCAACGGCTGATAGTAAAGACCTTGCAAGACACGATGCGGGAAAGAGGACTCGATGTGAAGTCGGACGAGGCTTGCGCCAAAACTATCGGACTTCGACTCGACGAAGCTTTTGTGGCGCTCTTTGGCATGAGTGCAGAGGAAGGAGAAGCCTGCGCTGCCACCTATCGAAGAATATTCATGAAGAACAAAGAAGTAATGATTGTCGAGCCGTTTCCCCATGTGATAGAAACGCTGCGAGAACTGCATCGCCGTGGATTCGTGCTGGGGGTGGCAAGCAGTCGCAACCATTGTTCGCTCGATGGTTATGTCAGGCAGATGGCTCTCGAAAACATCTTCACATCAATAGTGGCTGGCGACGATGTGGAGCATGCGAAACCTGCCCCCGACATGGTGTTGCAAGCCTTGAAAGAGATGGATGGAAAAATAGAAGAAACTTTGGTGGTAGGCGACATGACATTCGATGTAGACATGGCACACAACGCAGGTTGCAAGGCCTGTGCCGTGACCTATGGCAACGGGACACGCGAGCAACTTGCCTCTGCAGATTGGATAATCGACGACTTCGCGGAATTGCTGAAGAGTGACTTTTGCACTGTCTGAGCATCACGGCTTCTTTCAACATCACTTCAAAAAGGAATAAGCCTTACCTCGCAAAGTAACAAAGACAAAACGACCTTGTCCCTCTTATATAAAAGCGGAAAAGACAGATGCAAGATACACCTGTCTTTTCCGTCTTAAACAATTATCATTACTTTTTTAATCCTGCTTTTCGATAATCTTCATTCCTTCTGCTACAGCCTGCATGTTGAGTGGTATCATGGAGTGATGACGCTCTGGCAACGATTTGTAAAGGGCTTTGTTCAGTCCATCGGTGCTTACTACCGGACAAACCTTGAGTAGTCCACCAAGCACAATCATGTTGAACACCTTGGAATTCTTCATCTCGGCTGCCTTGTCCATGGCATCAATACGATAGATTGTAATATCGGTGCGCTGGGGAGGATTGATGACTCCATAACCATCGTAAATGAGAATTCCGCCTGGCTTTACCTTGGGCTCAAACTTGTCGAGCGATGGCTGGTTGAGCACGATGGCTATGTCGTAATGGCTAAGGATGGGCGAAGAAATGCGCTCATCACTCACGATGACTGTTACGTTGGCTGTACCACCTCGTTGCTCTGGGCCATAGGCTGGCATCCAGGTAACCTCCTTGTCCTCCATCAGTCCTGAATAGGCAAGAATCTTTCCCATAGAGAGGACACCCTGTCCACCAAAACCTGATATAATGATTTCTTTCTTCATTTTCTAACCTTTTGCAAATGCCAAACTTAACATTTAACACTTAACATTTAACATTACAAATTTGTCGTATCCTTCAGGTCACCCTTCACATACTCCTTGAACATGTGCTCTTCCATCCACTTGTTGGCTTCTACAGGTGAAAGTTTCCAACCGCTATTGCAGGTGGAGACAATTTCCACAAGACTGGACCCAAGCCCCTTCATGCTTGCCTCGAAGGCTTTGCGAATGGCCTTCTTGGCTTTGCGGATGCTGGCAACGGTCTCAACGCTCTGCCGCGTAACATAGCAAGTACCTTGCAAATGAGATGCCAACTCTGTGATATTAAGAGGATAACCATGAAGATCGGGCTGACGTCCGTAAGGGCAAGTAGAAGTTTTCTGCCCAAGCAGAGTTGTCGGTGCCATCTGTCCTCCCGTCATGCCATAGATAGCATTATTGATAAAGATGGCAGCAACGTGCTCGCCTCGGTTAAGAGCATGGATAGTTTCACAAGCGCCAATACACGCCAAGTCTCCATCACCTTGATAGGTAAAAACGAGGCGGTCTGGCCACAAACGCTTGATGGCAGAGGCACAGGCAAGAGCACGCCCATGGGCTGCTTCCTGCCAGTCGATGTCAAGGTAACGATAGGCGAAGACAGCACAGCCTACAGGACAGATACCCACGGCCTTGTCTTCCATTCCCATTTCCTCGATTACCTCGGCTACAAGTTTATGCACCACGCCATGAGAACAGCCCGGACAGTAATGCATCGGGGTGTCGTTCATGAGCATCGGCTTCTTATAAACCAGATTCTCTGGTGATATGATATCGTTCATTTTAAATTATAAATTAGAAATGACAAATTATAAATGGGCATACGCCAACTCTGTCTATAACTTATTCATTATCATTTATTATTTTATTCTTCAGGGCCTCAACGATTTCCTCGGGTTCAGGAACGATTCCTCCCAAGCGCCCGAAGTGCTCTACTGGGACTTGTCCGTTAACGGCCAGGCGTACATCTTGTATCATCTGTCCGGCATTGATTTCGGCCACAAGGATGCCCTTGCAATGCTGGGCAAGCTCATGAAGCTGTTTTTCCGGGAAAGGCCAGAGGGTTATAGGACGGAAAAGCCCTATCTTGATGCCTTGCTCGCGAGCTACCTCTATGCTTTTCTCTGCCACGCGGGCAGCACTTCCGAAGGCCACTATAACATAGTCGGCATCCTCGATATGCTCTGTTGCGTAACGCACCTCTTTATTGCGGATGGTTCGATATTTCTGCTGCAAATGAAGGTTGCGTTGCTCCATCACTTCTGGCTTGAGTTCGAGCGATGTGATGATGTTGGGCTTACGATCCTTGCTTCTACCTATGGTAGCCCAAGGACACTCGCGCGCTATTTCTTCTTCGGTGCGGCGGGGTTTCATCGGTGGCAGCACCACACGTTCCATCATTTGGCCGATGACACCATCACTCAGTATCATGGCTGGGTTACGATAACGGAAAGCCAACGTGAAAGCCAAGTCAACAAAGTCTGCCATCTCCTGTACTGATGCCGGGGCAAGCACGATAACGTTATAGTCGCCATTGCCTCCTCCACGGGTGGCCTGGAAATAATCGCTCTGCGAAGGCTGGATGGTTCCCAAGCCAGGACCGCCTCGCTGCACGTTGACGATAACTCCAGGCACTTCGGCTCCAGCCATATAGGCAATGCCTTCCTGCATAAGAGCCACACCTGGACTCGACGAAGTGGTAAGCACACGCTTTCCTGCTCCGGCTCCTCCGTACACCATATTAATAGAGGCCACCTCGCTCTCTGCCTGAAGCACAACCATACCTGTCGTCTCCCAAGGTTTGAGTAGTGCAAGGGTTTCTATGATTTCCGTCTGTGGGGTGATGGGATAGCCGAAGAAGGCATCTACCCCACCTCGTATACAGGCATGGGCGATAGCCTCATTGCCTTTCATAAGTGTTACTTCTTGTTCTGCCATTGTTATATTTCCTCCTTTTTGCGATAAACGGTAATACAGCCGTCCGGACACACGATGGCGCATGATGCACAGCCTATACATGCCTCGGCATGGGCTGGTTCCACGTAACGATAACCATGCACATTCACTTTCTTTTCGGCAAGCGCTATGACATCGCGAGGACAAGCCTCCACACAGAGCGCACAACCCTTGCATCGCTCTGTATCCACCACAATTGCCCCTAAAATCTTATTCTTTGTCATGGGTTATAATAGTCTTTACAATAGAAGCTGAGAATATTATCGAGCATTTCCTTGGCCACGACGGCAGGGCTATCGGGGTCAATGGCAATGGCTTCCATATAACAGTCGATGGCATGCTTATAGTCGCCTTGCTTGCGATAGGCATTGCCCTGTAGATAATATTCTTGAGCTGTCATTTATCTGCTGTTGTTCTTTTTTATTTGCTTTGCGAAATTAATAAAATAAGCTAACTAAAAAAAATTATCAGCCGAGATTTAAACTATATTAATGTTGTTTTGCGGAAAAATGCGCACACCATAATTCTGTGTGCAACTTTTAAAGAATGATGTGCGATATTTCTAATATCATATCATGTCCTGCGCTGATACTGCAATCTTTATGGCGTAGTTCCTTATACGCTTTACAGTTTTTGCTACCGTCCATCGTGAGGACGGCAAAAACCTGAGCTTTACTCTTTATCCTTCCCTTCCGTTTAGCAAAGGCAAAAGTCAGAAGGCACACACGGCGCGGACGTAGTGGTTGGCCGCCTTCGGAGCAGTTCCTACATACCCTTTGCTGACCATGGGTTGGATGGCGAAGATGTAGGCTAAGCCATAGGTTGCGCCTTCCGTGGAGGACCAGTAAGGATAATTGGCCAGTGGTTCGCCGCGTCCTGCGGCAGCCAGCGCGTCGTTGACGATGGCCTTGGTCTCAAGTGCGAAGTAGATTTGGCCAGTATGCATAATATCCTCGTCTTTGCAGAAGAGCATGTGCAACTCCTTTCCCGAGGGGAGATACCACCCGGTACTGCCTTCCGGGGCTGGCGTGCTGTTGCGGAAGTTGATGAGCTCCTGGGCGGGAATCACCTTGGTGCAGTAGTTGACGTAGCCGCAATGCTGGTTATATGCCAGCAGCACTTTTGTGTTCTGGTAGCCGAGGATCATCTGCAAGCCTTTCCCTCCATCTCTCCCATCTGTGCCAATGGAGCTATAGTCCGAAGTTGACGGGTTGAGGTCCGGTGTACTGTTTTGGTAGGCATACACGTCGGCTTCATTTTCCAAGGGGTTGTCTTGCCACGGTATGCCAGTGGAGATATTCTTCACGGCCACGGCAAGTCCGTGCGTGCAATGGGGGAAGTCCTTTGCCATGATTTTGTCGTCGGCAAGCGATGCAGGTTCCTGCCTGCCAGATGGGTCGGTCTCGGCGGGTGTCCAGAACACGATGGCCGCCACCTTTGCCTTCTGCTCCTCGGTGAGGGCGGTCGCCTTGGGCAGCAGGTGGCCGTCGGCCATCAGGTAGTCGCCCCGCCGGATGGTGTAGTCCTTGACCGTGCATGCAGCCCCGTCCACCTTGTACTTCTTGTACGTCCCTGCGTAAGTGCCAATGTCTGATGGGGTGATGGAGAACTCCCTGTTCCCCTCGTCGTAACTTCCTTCAATGGTCGGCAAGGAGGATGGCAGCAAGTAGCGGTAAGAGCCGTCGGCCATGCGCAGCGGTTTGGCGGTGCCGGTGAACGTGGCTGCCGGCGTAACGGTGTAGTCGGGCACCCTCGCGTTGGTAAACTTGTAGACCATCTTCGGCAGTTCGATCACGGCCAAGGCATAGACATGGGTCATGACGAAGTCGAGTCGGAGCGTGCCTTTGTCCCGTGTGGGGGTGCAAGAGGCTGTCATCAGGTCGGAAGCGGCGTAGTCCGCATACGCGCTTTGGTCGGCCTTCACCTGCCAATTATTCTCAAGCAGCCTAAAGAAACCCAAATTTGGATCGCTTCTTGAAATCTCCAGCATGCGGCTGATGAACTGCTCGTCCAGGTCGGGCTTGTAGGGGTAATAGAGATGGTATTCCTCATTCTCAAGCCCTCCCACAAGTGTCGTGCCCTCCTCGGGCTTCCAGACAAGCTGCCCCGTGGCGGCGTCCGTCTCGGCGGTCAGCTTCACGTTGGCGTAGACCATCTTCTTGTCCATGCCCCGGCCGCGCGTCACGAAGAGCCCGCAGCTGTCGCCCTCGGCGAACACGGTGGTGTAGCCGTTCTCCACGGCACGAGTCGTTTTACCCTCAGCCGACGCATAGCCCCCGTCGGTCACGGAAATGGCGAATAGTTGCGCCTTGTCCTGTGCGGCAGGGAACTCTTCTTGCGTGCAGGAGGCAAGCAGCAGGAGCAACGCGACTTGCAAAAGGTGATATATGTTTTTTTGTATCTTCATATTCTTAAAGGATTAAATAGGCAATAGGTCAGAAAGCAAGGACGGGACGCACATGGTTCTGGAAATTATTATTACCCCACTGGCAGCTTATCCAGCCGTCATCAGAATTTGCTACCCAATACCGCATTGTGGAGCCTTTGAACTTCGAAGACGACCAAAACTTATGGTAATAGGAGAATCCGTCCCAACTGTCGATGCCCCACATCCATTTATTCAATGCATCGGGAACATTTCCTTGGTTCGACCAGAAGAAATTATCGATGTCCGACGAGGTTTGCTGATATCCATCCGCCAAAGCCTGACAACCGCCCAGATTCTGCAGGATGTCCCACCACTGGCCGGAGGAAGGAAGATACCAGCCGGTAGTGGCCGCGGGAACAGGGCAGGCCGTGTTGTAATTATCAACAGCCTTTAATGCGGGATAATTGTCGAAGTTGCCCTCTAAACTACGGATAAGTTCACAATTGCCGTATCCGCTAATGTCCGAATAATTATCGGATTTGGATACGCAGTCATTCAACAAATCCAAGTACCGCGATTCGTTTCTCCATATAACTTTCTCTCCTGAGTTTGCGTTTTTAATGGCCATAACCAGTCCATGCGCCTTGTTTTCACCGCCCAACTTCTCCTTTTCCTTTTTACCGATACGGCTCTTGTCCGTCTGGAACACGATGCCGATGACGGTCTTGCCCTCCTCGGGGGCGGGCTTTGGCTCGGCTATCGCCACGCTGCCGTCAGCGTAGCGCTTGCGCAGGCCGCCGTCGCTCCACGTGCCGTCGGCGTAGAAGTAGTCGCCTGCCTTCAGCTCGCCCGCCTTGAAGTGTTGCTTCACTTTCTTTGAGGCGACACTCTCCTCGCCACCTGCACTCCACATTGCACCCGTCACCTTCTGCACGTCTATTCCGTCGGCTTTCACGGTAATGTCGTAGGCATACCGCTTGCCACCGAAATAATCAAATTTGCCGGCAGCTTCAGTGTCGGGAGTATAGGTAAAGGCCTTGTTGTCTATGCTTATTCGGACGAGCGGCTTGCCCGTCATGTCCTGTGGCGGCACCAAGGCCTCGTATTTCTTCGCTGCGGCATCGTAATAGGGCTTTATCTCGCCGTCCAACTGGTTGCCCGGTGCAACCAAGCCGGCGGTTGAGTGCGTCAGCGGGTCTCCGAAAATGGTGACGGTAGCATCCTCCAGCTCCTCTGCCGTAATGCCTTCGCCCGCCTTGAGCGTCACTTCGATTTTTGCCATGCGGTGAAGGAAACGGAGGTTTACGGCTTGGTCATAACGCCCTATGGTACTGGCGTACAGGACATCGAAAGCGGCGTACCCTTTAGTTTGGTCGGAAATATCCGTTTCTACTTCCAGGTCTGGTGTCCATGCCGAGATACGGTCCTCGGTGGTGTCCTTCCAGTAGAAGGCGTTGTCGGCATCTTTCGGGACAGCGTTGCCAGCGGCATCCATCACATATGGCCTGTTACCAAACACACCTTTCATTTCCACTCTGATTTCCTCTCCGCCCGTCCACGTGTCCTTGCCTCCGGTGCGGGTCTGCGGCTGCGCCACCTCCGCCGTCAGTTGCAACGGATACTTGCCGTCTGGCAGGGACGTGCTGCTTTCATCCTCGCTGCTACAGGAAGCGAGTGTCCCGCAGAAGAGCATCATGACCGGCAGCCAGCCGCCGATGCGCCGCCACGGTCTTCTCTCTATGTTCCTTATCATTTTCATGCAGTCTTTATTAATTTCGTTTTGTGCCTACGTCCGATGCATGGCAGCGGCTTTCAGACACACTACATTCTTGCATCACCCGAATGGCTGCCCCCGTCGTTCCAGTTTTCGATGGTGCATCCACTGAGGGTCAGCCCCGTCTTCTTCACCGTGATGGTGTAGGTATAAGAATAGCCTGCCTCTAATGCGGGCTTGATCAGGTCTTTGTTGGAGTAGGTTTGTCCCTCTCCGTCATCGGGTGAAATCTCGAAGTTCAGGAAGTCAGCGAGTGTCTGCGGCAACAGAATCATGGAGAGGGTCATCACACCCGTGCTGACATCGTAGTCAGACACGCATTTATATGTGACAGTTTGTGTGGTAGGTGTGGGATACGTGGATTCGACCAGCATCCAGTCGTTTACGACAGTACCTGTAGCTGTGGCTGTTCCTGTCAACACATCGAACGTTCCCTCGTGAATCAGACCGCCCAGCTTGTAGTTGGCGAACCGCAACACACTTGGTTCAGAGAATCCGTCGGCATCCGAAACCTGCACCTTCAAGACAAGACGAGCCATCTTGTGCTTGAAAGAGCAATCGCTGCCGCCAGCTGCGGTGTTGTCCGTGAAGCTGATGACCGGGTTGCCTTTACTCCCTTTGGCACCTGTGGCATAGATGTAGTCTATGGCTTCCTGCTTCGCCATGGTATGTTGGTTCTCCGTGTTTACCTTGATTTTCCCATTGTCGCCAGGCGGTGAGGATGCATTGTAACTTGATGCAAAAGGTGCATACGCAGCGAAGGTGAACTCGCGCGAGGCATCCTCGAAGAAAATGCCTTCTCCGACAGTTGTAGGGGTGAAGTCGGCGGATGTTCTGGTGCTTGCGGTCTGGTATTCCGCGTTCTTGTACTTTTTGCCCATGGTCGTGGACTCTCCCGGTGCATCCACCGCCATCACGCCGATGTGGTCGGCATTCCACTGATTGTCCACAGCGCGGGTTTTCGGTCCGCTCACGCCTGCCGTGATTTGTGCTTCCACCAGGTTGTTCTGTACTGCGTCCTCTTGTGTACACGCTGCCAATAGCGTTGCTGCTACTGCCAAAAAGAAAAACTTAACGTTCATCGTCATCATATTGTTTTTTGATTAATAAAATGTTTATAGTCAGTTAGCGTACCCTTTGCCGCTTTCTGCCTCGTTCCAGTTCGTGATGGTTGCACCTGTCACCCCGGCCTCTACTGGCAGCAGCAGATTACCCGTGAGTTTAACCAGTTTGGCACCGTTATTGAAGGCGCTCATGCCATCGGTAAGGCCGCTCACTATCCGTTGCGTGTCTCCGTTGTTGAAAGTGATGTCCACCGTCAGCGTCTGTGCTTCCACCGGGATGATGCCAAGCAGCCGGAAAAAGATGGTAAACTTGTTGCTGTCTTGCCTGAAAGCGTTTGTCACTTGTGCCGCCGCACTACGTTCGCCTGTTGCTATATCCACAGCCGAAGCCACACCTGAGAGCGTTGCCGTAGCCGACTGTACACGGCTGTAGTCACCTTCGGTGGCGGTCAGAACAGCTGTATATAATATGTACAGGTTACGTTTCTTTCGATACACTCCAGAAGAAGCGCAAGTTCTTTGCCATTGTCATTCCATGGCACATAGAGCATGTTCTTCCGCGGCACAAAGCGGAAAGTGTAGACTGTATCGTTTTTCTGCTGCGCAAAAGTTGGAAAAACTGTCGACGACAGCCATAAAAACAAGATGGGAAATAGGATTCTTTTACTCATTTTTTAATATGCTTTTTTAATTTCCAATCCGAAACTCAGCATGCAAAATAAGCGAAAAGATTTGGTTTCTTCCCGATTCTTTCCTATAAAAATTGTCTCAATTGTTAGAATCGCACATCTTTGTGGTTTAGAATATTTTAGTTTTGTAGCTTAGGATATTTTTTGTCGTTTAGGCTATCCCCCCTTCATAACACACTATATTATTCCGCCTCTGTTTTCCTCCATTTGACAGGGGTACAGCCCGCATGTTCCTTGAACATCCTTATAAAATGGCTTGGCGACAAGAAACCAGATTTCTCGGAGATGTCGACAACCGTCAGCCTCGGACTTTGCACAAGCAGACGTTTCGCATATTCTATACGAAGACCGGTAATCCAATTTCGGAACGACATGTCATACGTTGTTCTGATGTACTCGGACAGGTAGGTGCGGTTGGTATGGAGCATGTCAGAAAGCTCCTGTATGGTAAGGCCTGTTTGGATATAACCGTCCGCATCGATCCATCCTTTGATTTTTTTCGCAATTTCGACATGGTAGAAGGGAGCATCCTGCTTCTGTGCCAGTTCTCGGCTTGTGGTGTCACACTGGTCTTCCTCCTCTGAAGTCATACCTTCTTCCATTGCGTTTTCCACCTGTTCGTAAAACAGAAGATAGTTCAGATAGCAAAGGAAGAGATAAATATAAAACGGTATTGATGACAAAATCCAGATATAGACGTATTCATCGGGCAGGAATGTCAGCAGTCCACATCCCACTCCGAATATCACAGCCAAATAGGTGAAAATGGAAAGCCATTTGATATAGGCACCGATATCGTCAGCACGGGTATCATCGAAAATGCGGATGACCCTGTGATAGGTTCTGAGAAGCCTACGGGTTAGGAACAGCCCATAGCCAACCAGCCATGCGGCCAAGGCAAACATCGCCGTTGCCTGCAAACCGCCTTTGGGAAACAACAGAAGAACGATGCCGGAAAGAACGGAAAACAGGATCCATAGACAGATATGCGTCCATAACCGACGTTTGGTGATATAAAAGCTGTCAAGCAGAGTGGTGAGAGCCGAACTGAACAGCCAGTAGCACAGGAAATAGGTGGACAGGTTCATCAGGATGGCGGCATCGGCATTCTTAAACCTAATTCCAAAAAAGAAATGTACCGAATAGTTGGCTGCAAGTAACAATATGGCTACCCCCATAATTCGCCGGGAACGCAGATAATTTCCAAAAATGGACTTTTCTGGAGTTGGAGCCAACAAAAAATAAAAGCCGAAGAATGACATCAACGGCAGCGCAACACAAAGAGAATAACTGTATATAGATGGTTCCATTTTACTATGCCCTAAATTCCTCAACGCTACAAAGCAATATTTTATAAGCCTCTGGCAACAAATAAGTTGCACCAGAACTTAGCCATATCAGAAATTCCACTCATCTTAGTGTAGCTACAACAGGCAAGATTCTGAATGACGTGGCAAAAATACAAATAAAATCTGAGAATCTCACCCTTTTAGAGGTTTTTTTCCCATCATAGAACAATTTGGCACTCTTTTATTCCACAACCATAGACTATTATACATTGGGCTTACATTGCAAATTACATGACTATCAATAACATTATTCGCCTTTTACCGCAGTTTGCTACGATAAATGACGAACAGTACTACGCCTCGCAACAGAAGGTAGATAATAAAGGCCAACCACAGGGCATGGTTTCCCAACCATGGATGCCAGACAAAGAAGAGCACAAAGAAGGAAAAAGAGGCGACAAAGGAAGCACAGAGCATCGACTTAGACTGGGTGATACCCACGAAGATACCATCGAAGACGAATGCCGACATACCTGCCAAAGGGATTAGCACCGCCCACCAGAAATATTCTTCTGATGCGGCAATCACGTTCTTGTCGCTCGTCAACAACGAAAGGAAGCCCTCTCCACCTATTATATATAATAAGGTGAAAATAATTGCCACCCCGATGCCAAATATCATCGTGCGCTTCACCACTTCCCGAAATGCCACCCAGTTTTTGGCACCAAAATACTTGCCCGCCAAAGCCTCAGCAGCATAGGCGAAACCATCCATAAAATAGGAGAAGATGGTGAACATCGTCATCAGCAAGGTATTGACTGCCAACACGATGGTACTCTCTCTGGAACCTGCCGCCGTAAAGAAGAGGTTCACTGCCACGAGGCAGAGCGTACGGAGGAAGATGTCCTTGTTCAGAGAAAAGAACCGTTTCAAAGGTTCAGCCGCAAAGAGTTTTTTGTGATAATCGTATTTTCCAAGGCGGCGGTAATAAATGCGATAGAGCGTGAGAGCCATCAAGAATCCCCACCATTGAGCTATGACCGTACCAAGCGCCACGCCTTCCACCGTCATATCGCAAGCGAAAACCAAGGTGAGCGAGGCAATGATGTTGACCACATTCTGAGTCAACGACACCACCATAGGAATGCGTGTGTTCTGCATACCGATGTACCAGCCTGTGAATCCATAGAGTCCGAGCACGGCAGGCGCTCCCCAAATACAGACATAGCAGTATCTGCAAGCCAGCTCCACGACATCCTCCTCCGGTGCCATCGCCCACAAGCCACACGCAATGATGACTTTCTGAAGGATGAAGAACAGTAGTCCTATCCCCACTCCTATCGAAAGGGAACGCACCAAGAGCCTCTGCACCTCGGCAAGGTCTCTTCTGCCGAGCGCCTGCGAAGTCATTCCGCTCGTTCCCATCCTCAGGAATCCGAATAACCAATAGATGACATTAAAGAGCATCGAGCCTACGGCTATAGCCCCGATATAACTCGCATCGCCGATATGCCCCACGATGGCGACATCCACCAAACCTAAAAGCGGCACCGTGATATTGCTGATAATCGACGGTACCGCTAATTGTAATATTCGTTTATTCACGTTTTCAACTTACTTTTCTTACATTTATTTTGCAATCACCATCTGCTTATCAGCAAAAGCACTACAAGCATCAACCAAAGCTAACAGTTTACTCCAATTAGAGACAGGTTCCACTCTATGAGCAAAACATTTGCGCACATACACTTTTACACATTCATTTCCTGCGCTAGCCTTAACCGTGAACTCACCGCACTCATTAACTACCGAAGTCTCTATTTTCTTCAATGCTTCTGCAGAGACCCTATATCCCTGTGGCAACGGAATCTCAATATTCCATTCATCCACAAACGCTATCTTGCGCCAGACATCATCGGCACGCACTCGGTCCTTTCCTTCCAGTTTCAAAGAAGTACCTATCAATTTTCCAACTGATAGCAAGAAATTGTTTCCTGCTTTTTTCACCAATCCATCCATCACATAATCTATATGATAAACAAAGTTGGCACTATCCCTTCTGATACCCAAGCAATCTATACCATATCCATTGACTTGTACGGGGTCACTCTCATGATAACCACAGACTTCTGCCTTAAACTGATCTATGTCGTTTTTCTTAAACTCATTGAAAATTCCCTTTAATTCAGCAGCTTCCTTCTTTGCATAACAAGAGTACGGATCTTTGTCGTCGTATTTCAAATAACGCCAATAAGCTTCAAGTTGACTTGGACCAAAAAGCGTATTACCAGGACTCACCAACGACTGACCATACATCTTCTGCTCACCAGAATAAGTTACCTTCCGATTGATATCAAGTTTTGTACCATCAAGTTTAACCACTATATCATTCACCGACTTATTATCATCGGCTTGGCTCACAGGAATCGTTATTTGTTCCTCGGAATCTTGCATATACGCCTTTCTACCTTGATATATGTAAGGTATCTCGGAAGCAACCTTAGGATAAGTACCCGGGAAATAGTACTTATTAGTACCCTTTAGACGGAAGAACCAGGAGGTAGAATTATAATTGATCAGTTTATCCACTGGCAATGCACCAAACGGAGTGGTAATACCCATCTCCAATTCTACACCCAATTTACGCAAGTAGTTAGGCACCGTATTAAAAGTTCGCTGTGAGGCTCCCTCACTAACATATTCAAAAGAATAAATACGATCAGCTTTCTCCTCGGCAGACATCCCTTCATTTTTTGCAGACTTGAAAACACTCTTCTGCGTACTAGGAAGACCTGCAGGAGAATATCCACCCTTAGATACATAAGTTTTCTGCAATTTCCAATCGTCTTGCAAGAAAGGAGTTGCATCGGGATTACCTCGAACACCTTTTTGGCGCATAGCCTTCTCTACTACAGCACTCTTGGTCTTGGTTGGTGTAATATACATCTCTATGAAAGGCGACTGCTCCAAAGGATTATACCAATTGGATGGCTCTGCATCCATCGGCTTGTCTATAACCATATCAAGGACTGCATTTTTGTCTTTGTCTGTGGTCTGGGTAAATTCAGGGGCACCATTCATCGTTCGATAAACAGTGGCTAGACTTTGGTCTAGCACACAGTGAACCTTGGTATAAAGGACTGGTTCGTCTTGACGAAGAACAAAAAAGAAAGGATCCAGTTGCTGTTCTTGTGTATCAATCTGATCTAAAGAAAAGACATCAATGCAGTCGCCCACTTCCAAACCAGGCACTGCAATCTTCTGACTCAAGTCCTTGTCTTTTTTGCCTTCCTTTATATCAACATAGTCATCCAGACTCACTTCCTGCACTGTACCATTCTTCTTAATGACACGAATGCCAAGCACTGTATTCGTCTTGTGATGATACCCCCATGTCCACTTTCTGCTTTTCGTCTTGAAAGTAAACTCAGAATAATCCTTCAACGCCTTCTTGTCATTGATTTGGATTAACATACGCTCCATATCAGTACAGTCTATCTGGCGAGTGAGACGGAGATTGATAAATAATTCCGTCGTAGCCTTACGATAATAATCGGTGCTCAATTCTCGATAATAAGAGAGAATGACGGCCGAAGCATTCTTGTACTTGTCTGGAACCGTGCGCTTCTGAAAGTCAGCAGGCGTACTGCTCCAAACTTCTTGCCGCACCTTTTGCGCCAACTTTAAATAATCGGCTTTCTCATCTGCATTCACAGACAATACCAAGAGCTGCAACAATAGAATACTAAAGACAACTCGGATTACTTTTACCTTTCCCATAATTCTTCTTTTTTAATTATGAATAATACATTCAACTCATTTCACCTTTAACACTACTTGCTCGTTACAAGCTGTTCCCCAATCGCTGAGTATCTTGTTCCAAGTACTGATTTCGCTTCGAGGAACACGTCTATGGTGTATTACACACTCCTTATGCATCACAAGTTGATTACCCTCATGAGAATAAGTGCGACTAAAATCAACCCATGCTGTATGAATCTGATAAGGTGCAGGGAGACTGCCAACCTCCAGTTTTTCGGGAATCAAAATCTTCACATCACGTACTTCCTTAGAGCGCAAGTCTATCATGTAATCGGAAACACGCTTGGTCGTATCCACAGGAGCCAGAAAAAGGTTCTCGTCGAGATTGATATCCAAATAAACACTGCCATCAACCAGTTGTCCTGCTCCCTTTTTCTTAAAAGAAGCTGTGATATTCAAAGCCTCATCCTGAGGGCGTTTTCCCATCATCTCAATATCCGCAATCTCATCCAATCGTTCCTTCACTCCCATCGCTGCCGCCATGGCTTTCTCTTTTTCATCTTGTGCTGTAGCGTCATTCCCCACTAGCACCCAAGACTTCATATCGCCCTTCCATTTAGAGCACAAATTGCCTTTTATATCGAAAATTCCATCTTCTCTAGATTCCAAAGTCGCCTGATATGTTATCGAAGAAGAGCACGCATCAGCAGTCATCTCAGGCAACTTATTCATACGAAAGCTATCTCCGTCTTCCACCAAAGCCATCTTTCCTTGTATATTGTCCGGTACATAGCCTAGAGGAATATATGGATTCGTAGCATCTAGATAATAGGGCTTTCCTTGATAGAAAACCGTACATATCGCATGATCGATAGATGCAATGGAAGGGGTTTCCTGCAAAGAATAAGGTACATCCCATGTCCCAATATCCGTTTGGCGTGCATCAAAGCCTTGCGCCTTGAGCAAGGTCTTGAGCAATAGAGCCATAGCCTTGCAGTCGCCATAACGCTTACGAATAGTTTCAGCAGGCGTTGCTGGTTGATGGGCGGAGATTCCTGCCTCAAAAGCCAAATATCTGATATTTCGCTGCACCCAGGCATAAGTATTAGCAATCTTATCCACATCGTTTTTCGCTCCCTTTTGTATCTCGCTAAGTATTTCTGCTTGCTGAGGAATAGAGCAATCCACATTAGCCAACTGATGAGACCATGCAAACATATCTTGCAGGCTTTGGAAAGCTCCCAAAACCAAGAGATGAGGAGCTCTATATCCCCAAGAGGACGAATTAGGTTCAATCGACTGAGCTGGCAGAGCATGAACCACATAAGTAAAAACGGAATCTCCATCCGCATTACACATAGCACTTTTCTCTACACTAGCAGGAAGATTATATTCTTTTATCCGAAACTGCTGGAAGGCTTTTGGCTTGATTATCTCTATCTTCTTATGCTCTACATAATCTGCTTCACACAAAGGAATGGTTGTGAAATAAATAGGATCGAGATAGGTTCGAGCAAAAGAAGCTTTCAGAGTCTTACCAACTTTTGGAATCTGATAGCTAAAGTAGCAAATCTTGGTATCATCATAAAAGACATTACGAGGAATGGCAGACTTGTATTGTGCATATCCCTTACACTGTGCTTTGTCCAAACGAATAAATTCTCCGTAATAAGCACATGGTTGAACTAAAGCAGCATATTGGGTTACGCCATATTCATAACCCGTTGTGTTAACGACAATAGTTTTACCTGCGTCATCAGTTTTGAAGACGTATCTATCATTACATTGCAATATATGTACATTGTCATCAGCCTTTTGAGCCGATATGGGTTGTAAAAAGGCTAAGAGCAATATCATCATACTGCCCAAATCTGCAAGTCCGTATTGGGTTTTTTTTCTCATTTTCATCATACCCTACCATTTATTAGTTATTCTTTTTGCAAAAATAAGAAAAAAAACGAGAACAAAGGATATGATAAGGGATTATTTTGATTTTTTACGTAAAAACGCATCATCATATAAAAAAGAGACAAAAGCTACCAACTGATGATAACTTTTGCCTCTTCATTTATAGTTCAATCTTTCTATCTCATTATCAAATCTTGAACTTCGCTGCCTGCTCCTCGATATAGGCTGCATCAGCAAAGTAGTCGATGCGCATAGCCTTGCGAACCTCATCCATAGTCTGGGCTGCAAACTCACGAGCACTCTCGCTACCCTTCTTCAAGATATTGAATACCTCTGGAATGTCCTGCTCAAACTCATGACGACGTGCACGGATAGGGTCGAGCATCTTATTGATGACGCTGTTCAAGAACTTCTTGGTCATACCATCACCGATGCCACCCTTCACATACTGCTCCTTCAACTCGTCCAAGTTCTTGAACTCAGGCCAGAACTCAGCGAAATCCTCAGGAGTAGAGAACGCCTCCATATAAGTGAACACAGCGTTGCCCTCCAAGTGTCCAGGCTCCTCCATGCTCATGCGTGGCTCACCGTTAGACATCTTCTTCACCTTCTTCCAAACGGTTTTCTCGTCATCGCTCAGATAGATGCAGTTGCCAAGACTCTTGCTCATCTTCTCCTTGCCATCCGTACCAGGGAGTCGACGGCAAACAGCATTCTCTGGAAGCAGAATCTCTGGTTCCACCAAGACTGGAGCATAAATCTGGTTGAAACGACGAACCAACTCACGGGTTACCTCCAACATGGGCTCCTGATCCTCGCCAGCTGGCACGGTAGTAGCCTTGAAAGCGGTGATGTCGGCAGCCTGGCTCACAGGATAGCAGAAGAAACCAAGCGGAATGTTGGCCTCGAAATTGCGCATCTTGATCTCCGTCTTCACGGTTGGGTTGCGCTGAACACGAGATACAGTGATAAGGTTCATCAAATAAACAGTCAACTCAGCCAACTCTGGAATCATACTCTGGATATAGAGCGTACATTTCTGAGGGTTCAAGCCGGCAGAGAGATAGTCGAGAGCCACCTCGATAATGTTTTGACGAATCTTTTCTGGATTGTCGGCGTTATCTGTCAAAGCCTGTACATCGGCCATAAACACGAACATCTTGTCGTAGTCGCCAGCGTTCTGTAATTCGACACGACGCTGAAGAGAACCAATATAATGCCCCAAATGGAGCTTGCCTGTAGGACGGTCACCCGTCAGTATGATCTTTCCCATTTTATTACTTTTTGTTACTTCTGTTTGCAAAGATACAGCTATTTGTTCAAAAAACAAAATGTAACGGCAATTAATTACGCCCCAAAAATAATAGCCTTCGATGCCAGATCAAACCTATCGCGTTTTTGGAAGAATTATTGGCCACCTGAACTTTCTTACACCTTCAAGCTCCTGAATGTAAAAAAGCACTTACATAAGAGAAGGATGGAGAATGTGAAGGAGCCAGAAAGGGTATCAAAAGACGACAAAAGCGACTTTTTACAGAAAAAGCGAAAAAAGTTTCCTAAAAATTTGGAGGAAACAAAAAATATTCTTACCTTTGCAACCGCTTACAAAAACAAGGGCGTTTAGCTCAGCTGGTTTAGAGCATCTGCCTTACAAGCAGAGGGTCGGCGGTTCGAATCCGTCAACGCCCACAGATATAAAGAGTCTTGCAACAAAAAGTTGTGAGACTTTTTCTTTTTAAGCTAATTTATCATTATTTGTTCGGCTTTCTCTTCGTTTTTTTTTACCTTTGCACCCTATAATATAATACGTATTAGTTATGAATTTGGATTTATTGACAGCTATTTCCCCGATTGATGGACGTTATAGGGGAAAAACTGAGCCGCTCGCAGACTATTTTTCCGAGTATGCGCTCATACGATATCGCATCCGTGTAGAGATAGAGTATTTTATCACTTTGTGTGAGTTGCCTTTGCCACAGCTCGCTTCTTTCGATTCTGTTTTGTTTACTCGTTTGCGTGAGATATATCAGAATTTTGATGAAAACGATGCACAGCGTGTCAAGGATATCGAGAAGGTTACCAACCATGATGTCAAGGCTGTGGAGTATTTTATCAAGGAAGAGTTTGACAAGATTGGCGGATTAGACGCCTACAAGGAGTTCATTCACTTTGGCTTGACCTCACAGGACATCAACAATACCAGCGTGCCTCTTTCCTTGAAAGAAGCCCTGCGGGATGTATTCTATCCACAGGTAGAGGAACTGATAGCGCAATTACAGACCTATGCCGACGAGTGGAAGGATGTTCCCATGCTTGCCAAGACACATGGACAGCCAGCGTCCCCTACCCGTTTGGGCAAGGAGATCATGGTTTATGTATATCGCCTTACCGAGCAGCTCAACAGCTTGAAAGCCTGTAAGATGACCGCCAAGTTTGGTGGAGCAACAGGCAATTACAATGCCCACCATGTGGCTTACCCCCAGTACGACTGGCGTGTTTTCGGCGATAAGTTTGTCAGCGAAAAGTTGGGTCTGGAGCGCGAACAGTACACCACGCAAATTAGCAATTACGACTATTTAGGAGCCATCTTTGATGCGGTTCGTCGCATTAATACCATTATCATCGACCTTGACCGCGACTTTTGGATGTACATCTCGATGGATTATTTCAAGCAGAGAATCAAGGCAGGCGAGGTTGGCTCAAGCGCCATGCCTCACAAGGTGAACCCTATAGACTACGAGAACAGCGAGGGTAACCTTGGCATTGCCAATGCCATACTGCAGTTCCTGGCACAGAAACTTCCGGTAAGTCGGCTACAGCGCGACCTCACAGACAGTACAGTGTTGCGCAACATTGGTGTGCCATTCGGTCATAGCGTTATTGCTATCCAAAGCACCTTGAAAGGACTGCGCAAACTTATTCTTCATGAGGAGAAGCTGCGGGAAGACCTCGACAATACTTGGGCGGTAGTGGCAGAAGCCATTCAGACAATTCTGCGTCGCGAGGCTTACCCTCATCCTTATGAGGCTTTGAAGGCTTTAACCCGTACCAACAAACATATGACTGAAGAAACCATTCACGAGTTTATCAAGGGCTTGAATGTGAGCGACAGTGTGAAGGCAGAACTGATGGCGATAAGTCCCAGCAACTATACCGGAATTTAACAGAAAGTACTTCTTGTTCTCAACCACAACCTATCGAAGTGCTTATTGTGTACCATATATAACAACAAAAAGAATTATTTAAATTATTATTAACCCAGCCGTGAGGCTTTTAAGAAAAAAAGGAAAATGGATTCAGAATTAGACAACAAACCTCAGAACGAATCGTCTGAGAACGAAGGCACCCGTGAGGGCTATACCCCAGCAGGCGGTTATCAGAAAAATTATCACAGTAATGGACGTCCACAGCGTCCTCGTATCAACTCGCAACGTGCTTATAGCAGCGAACGTGGCAATGAAGGTGGATTCCGTCCAGAAGGTTTCGGAATGTCTCTCCAGCAGCAGAACTCTGGCGAACATCTCCAAGGCGGTTATCAGCAACGTGGCGGTTACCAGCAGCGTCAGCAGGGTGGTTACGGTCGTCCACAGGGTGGTGGCTACAACAACCGCGGCGGCTATCAAAGTCGTCCACAGGGTGGCTATCGTCCTCGTTTCAACAGTAATGACGAAGAGGGTGGCTATCAGCCTCGCCAGCAAGGAGGTTACAATCGTCCACAGGGTGGTGGCTACAACAACCGCGGCGGCTATCAGCCTCGTCAACAGGGAGGTTATGGCCGTCCACAGGGTGGTGGTTACAACAATCGTAGTGGTTATGGCCGTCCACAGGGTGGTGGCTACAACAATCGTGGCGGTTATGGCCGTCCACAGGGTGGTTACAACAACAATCGTGGCGGCTTCGGCCGTCCTCACACCCCAGGCTATGACCCCAACGCAAAATATAATCTCAAGAAACGTATCGAATATAAGGAAGAGAACATCGATCCAAATGAGCCTTTGCGCTTGAATAAGTTTCTTGCCAATGCAGGCATCTGCTCACGCCGCGAGGCAGATGAATTTATCCAGGCAGGTGTCGTTACCGTCAATGGTAAGGTCGTTACCGAGCTGGGCACTAAGGTGCTGCGCTCCGACGAAGTGAAGTTCCACGATGCTCCCGTCACGCTAGAAAAGAAGGTTTATGTACTTCTCAACAAGCCTAAGGACTACGTGACGACAAGCGACGATCCCCAGCAGCGCAAGACTGTCATGGATCTTGTGAAGGATGTATGCCCAGAACGTATCTATCCTGTTGGTCGTCTTGACCGTAACACAACCGGCGTGCTTCTTTTGACCAACGATGGCGACTTGGCCAGCAAGCTCACCCATCCTAAGTTCTTGAAGAAGAAGGTTTATCACGTACATCTCGACCGCAACGTGACTGCTCACGATTTGCAGCAGATTCGTGACGGAATCACTCTTGAGGATGGAGAAATCAAAGCAGATGCCGTAGAATATGCCGATGACAACGACAAGGCACAGGTAGGCATCGAGATACATAGCGGCAAGAACCGTATCGTTCGTCGTATCTTCGAAAGCCTTGGTTATCGTGTAACTAAGCTCGACCGCGTGCAGTTTGCCGGCTTGACAAAGAAAAACCTCCGTCGTGGCGACTGGCGCTTCCTCACCGAGAAAGAAGTAGAGATGCTTCGCATGGGCGCCTTCGAATAAAAAACAATGAACAATGGAAAAACTGAAAAGAACTAAAGTCGTAGATTTGCTCAAGAGCACAGCCTACGGCTCAATCGTGAATGTAAAGGGATGGGTTCGCACCCATCGTAGTAGCAAAGCAGTCGATTTTATCGCTCTTAACGATGGTTCTACCATTCATAATATCCAGATTGTAGTCGACCCATCCAAGATCGATGAGAATCTCCTTGCCCAGGTCACCACGGGTGCTTGCATCAGTGCCACTGGTACTTTGGTGAAGAGTCTGGGCAAAGGGCAGAGCGTGGAAATCCAGTGCGACAGCATCGAAATCTATGGTCTTTGTGGAAGCGACTACCCCATGCAGAAGAAGGGGCAGAGCTTCGAGTACATGCGTAAGTATGCTCATCTCCGCCTCCGCACCAATACTTTTGGTGCCGTAATGCGCATTCGCCACAACATGGCGATGGCTATCCATACCTATTTCCACGAACATGGCTACTTCTACTTCAATACTCCTCTCATCACTGCGAGCGACTGTGAGGGGGCAGGCCAGATGTTTCAGGTAACCACCAAGAACCTCTACAACCTGAAGAAGACAGCGGATGGAAAGATCGACTATTCTGACGATTTCTTCGGCAAGCAGACTTCCTTGACCGTGTCTGGACAGCTGGAGGGTGAATTGGGAGCCACTGCGCTGGGAGCCATCTATACCTTCGGCCCAACCTTCCGTGCCGAGAACAGCAACACCCCACGCCACTTGGCTGAGTTCTGGATGGTAGAGCCTGAGGTGGCTTTCTTGGACATGGACGGTTTGATGGAACTGGAGGAAGACTTCATCAAGTACTGCATCCGTTGGGCTCTCGACAACTGCAAGGACGACCTTGAGTTCTTGAACAAGATGATCGACAAGGGGCTTATCGCTCGCCTGCAGAGTGTGCTCGACTCCGAGTTTGTCCACCTTCCATATACCGAGGGCATCCGCATCTTGCAGGAGGCCATCGCCAATGGCAAGAAGTTCGAGTTCCCATGCGAGTGGGGTGACGACTTGGCATCTGAGCACGAGCGTTTCTTGGTAGAGGAGCACTTCAAGAAGCCTGTCATCATGACCAACTATCCCAAGGCCATCAAGGCTTTCTATATGAAGATAGACGAGAAGGAGAGTGGTTTCGGCGGCAAGAGCGGAAAGACCGTCCAGGGTACCGACGTCTTGTTCCCACAGATTGGCGAGATTATCGGTGGTTCTGTCCGTGAGGAGAGCTACGACAAGCTGATGAATGAGATAGAGGAACGTCACATACCTATGAAGGATATGACTTGGTATCTCGACACCCGCAAGTATGGTTCATGTCCACATGCCGGCTTCGGTCTCGGGTTCGAGCGTTTGATTCTCTTCGTTACCGGTATGCAGAATATCCGCGACGTGATTCCATTCCCACGTACACCTAAGAACGCAGAGTTCTAGTCGTTGGATGTAGCAAACATCATAAAATAGTAAAAGCGAGGCATCTACCTACTAAGGATGCCTCGCTTTTTGTTTCGCAATGTATTTGGAGTTTTCGCATTTTTCTTGGTATTAATTTCCTTATTTGACAAATAATTTGTAATTTAGCGGAGTGAAACGAAAAGCGAGTTGGATTATGGAAGAAATCGTGAACAAATATCCTGTAGGAATACAGACCTTCTCGAATATTCGAGAAGGGAATTATCTCTATGTAGATAAGACCAAATATATTGTGGATTTCCGCAGGAAGGGAATGAAATATATCTTTCTGAGCCGTCCGAGACGATTCGGCAAGTCGCTCTTTGCCTCCACGCTTCAGGCTTATTTTGAGGGAAGACAGGATTTGTTTGAGGGACTCGCCATTGCAGAATATGAGCAAGAATGGGTGAAGCATCCTGTGCTTCATTTTGACATGAGTGGTGCCAAGCACATGGGGGGTGAGCAGTTGAAGCGCTACCTCCATTTGCAGTTGTGTCCTTACGAAAAACTATATGGCAGAAATGAAGACGAGGTAGATCCTAATGAACGCCTAAATGGTATTGTGAAGCGTGCATACGAACTTACAAGTGAGAAGGTAGCAGTCATCATCGACGAGTATGATGCGCCTTTGCTCGATGTCGTGCATAAGAAGGATAATCTATCCCAGCTTCGTCTCATCATGCAAAATTTCTACAGTCCATTGAAAAAGTTATACCCATACTTGGAGTTTACTTTTATCACAGGCATCACGAAGTTCTCTCAACTCAGCATCTTTAGCGAACTAAATAATCTCGACAACATCAGTATGTTCGACCAATACTCTGCCATCTGTGGAATCAGCAAGACTGAGTTAACGACTGTGATGAAACCAGATATCGAGGGGTTGGGCAGAGCATTGGGGCTTACTTATGAGGAATGCTTGGAAGAATTACGTAAATATTACGACGGTTATCATTTCAGTGAGTATTCCGAGGATGTCTTCAATCCTTTCAGTTTGGTAAGAGCCTTGAGTGGTCAGAAAATTGAGTCTTATTGGTTTGGTTCCGGCACTCCAAGTTATCTTATCAAGAGCCTACAGAAATATCATGTCAATGTGATGGACATAGAGAAGAAGAGCGTGGGGGTAGACGATTTCGACGTATCGCCAGAGCAGATGACTTCGGCCTTACCTTTGCTCTATCAGAGTGGTTATCTCACCATCAAGAAATACAATCCGATTCTGCAACGCTATTCCTTGGGTTATCCAAACATGGAGGTAAGAATTGGTATGCTGAAGAGCCTTGCGCCAAATTATCTGTCGCCAGTGTCGTTAGACAACAATGGATTGGTTGGCGATTTTTTGGAAAAACTCTACGGCGATGATTTGGAGGGGGCGTTGGAGCGTTTAAAATCATACCTATCTAACATCTCAAATAGGTTGTCTAATAAAAATGAACGAGATTTTCAGACAGTCTTCTACCTCATCTTTAATTTGATGGGGGCTTTCATCAAGGTGGAGGAAGATAGTGCCATTGGCAGGGCTGATGCCGTGCTTCATATGCCCACTGCTATATACGTGTTCGAGTTGAAATATGATGGCTCAGCCGAAGAAGCTATCAAGCAGATAGATGACAAGGGCTATCTCATACCTTATACCGCTGAGGATAAACGCTTATATAAAATTGGTGTCAATTACGATAGCAATCAACGAACAATAAGTGACTGGATCATTAAAGAGGGAAATAAGTCGCATAAGTAATCTAACTCTTGCTACAAAATGGTAAAAGCGAGGCATCTACCTACTAAGGATGCCTCGCTTTTTGTTCGCATATATTTGGTATTTTCGCAGCTTGTGTTGATATCGGAGTATTCCAACATCTAAGCCTATTGTCGGTGTAACTGTATTATACATAAACTCGTAAAAATACGATATGCTTCAGGGGGATAGCAAGTCCTTGAACTTAGCCTCGCCTACAGTATACAGAGCCCATCTGCTTGTAAGTCCAAGAACCAGCGGTGCTTGAATTTGTACTCATTGCCGTCCCTGTCGGTATAATAAGTAGCTTGTGCCATTGCAAGAAGTGCCGAGGGCGAGCATGGTTGCCGCCATGATAAACTTATAATTTTTCATGTTAGAGAAGTTTTAAATGATTATTTTTTGTCTTCTATTGGAGCTGTAATAAGCTTCTTGTCCTTGTTGTCTTCAGGATTGATTGTTACTGTTTTCTTAGGAAGCACTGTCACCACAAAAGCGTGTGCAGTGTCATTTTTTCCATCAATATAGTCAACAATAACAGAATCATTAGGAAGCATCACTCCATTGTTGTAACGCACCTCGTCGAGATTAAATACGATAGAATCTTCGCCATCCATGACGGTGAGGGTTTTTAGGGTATCATCATCAATACGAACCTTTTTCACGATGCCTCTAATCTTTTTCAGTTCAGGCTTTCCGCAACTACTGATACATAGAATCAGCAATAAGGTAATCCCTACCATATAAAGAAACGACTTTCTCATCTTCTTTCCTTATTATTAAAAAATAAGAGGGGTACGTTCGGATGAACGTCCCCCTCTCAGTATTATAGTAATGTTCTAAAATCTTAACGATTCTTGTTGTCGCAATCAATTACTTAGAAGCAGGACGCTTGATAGTAACCTGGAATGACAGTGGTACCTCGTGACCATAGGCATCAACAACAATGAACTCCAAGTTTTCTAGGTGATCGATTGTCGGGGCATTCTCTGCCTGAATACCAGTCTGGGTAAAGATGAACTTACCGTTTGTAGCGTCAACAGTAACATTGAAGTATGGATCCTTCTGGCCTTCATATGTCAAGTGAGCTGAACCCGCCTTAACCTCCAAATAATTGTTGGTCAAGAGACTATTAAATGTACCACCGAAGAAGTCATTGTTATATGTATTCTTAACAGTGATGTCCTTGATGTCAGTCTTGATTACATTTGCAGTAGCCTTCCACTGGAGAGATGGCTGTTTTTTATCTGCCCAAGCATAGCTGCTAGCTGAATGCCAGCAAGCGAATGTTACTGACAGAGGCTTGGTGTAGTCTACAGCGTGGTTCTGCTTAACCCAGTTACCATTCTTGTCTTTAACAAGACTAATCTCACCATAGTTGTACTTAACTGTTACTGCATGCTTGTCCTTTGAGTCGATAAAGTCCTTTGCTGCAACGTTTACAACGAAATTGTTATTCTTGTCAGCCTTTACGCTTGTCAACTTACCCTCTGCATCCTTAGCTGCGTCTGCGATAGTGAAGCTAACGTTGTTGTCGAGGTTGTAGAAGATGTTGTGCAAGTCTACAGAACCATTTGCACTCTTTGTAGCTACAGTGTAACCATTCTCTGGCTTCATGTAAGCAATGAAATAACCTGTACCCTTACCTGTTTCCTGTGCAGGACGGAATGTGATGTCAGCAGGGAATGCCTTAGGAAGTACCTTGGTATAGGTAGCTGTTACGGTACCTACCTCATAGTAGTTGTTGTCAGTGTACTTACGCAAAGTAGACTTCAATGTTACGGTAGCGCCATCAGCGATGAGGACTGGGTCGTTAACCTTGAATGCAATCTTTGTAGCTTCAGTCATATCTGTAGTCTCATTGCCATCCTTGTCGTAGTAGACTGCAGTGAATACAGGTTTCTCAGCAAGAGGACAAGCATTGTTGTCTTCTACCAACTCCCAAGGACCGTAGTTTACGCCTTCAACAGGACTGAAGTCTTTCTTCTCGGTAATCTTGTTCTGAGCATCCAAGTTACCAACGATGCCTGATGTGTAGTTTTCACCTACAACTACGTAGAATGATTTACCATCTGGGTCGAGCAACTTACCGTCTTTGTTTACTGCGTATACACGAAAACCGATGATGTCGTGGTTTGCAGCCTCTGTCTTAATAGTAAGTTCCATGTTCTTGCTTGCAGGAACAACCTCATACAAACCATCAATATCATAACTCTTCCAAGCGTTGAGCTCAGAAACACCAGACTCGATAGCGTTACCCTTGTCGAGTACGACATAGTAATAGTCTGCAGCCTTGTTGTCTGAAGTCTTCACGTCAGTAATAGAGAAAGGCTTGCCAACTTCTACCTGCAAGAGACTCTTCCAATAGCGAGCATCATTTGTAGCGTTCTCAACATTCTTCTTCTCGCCTTCCAAAACAGGTTCTGCTGCAGCATCATTCTTCCAAGCAAGCTCTGGGTTCTTTGAGCTAGAGAAATTGCTATTTTCACCAACAATGCGGCTTCCGGTCCAGCGGTTGTGGATTTCGTCTACACCCTTGCCACCAACCTTGAATGTAAAGTCGTTGCTAGGAACGAACTTATTGTAAGTCGGCTTAACATCGTAAGAAGATGCTACATACCGGTCAGCAGCAGCCTCAGCCTTTGAATCAACAGTATTATTGATAGCTACAGCATAGAGGATCGCTCTTTCATCACCATTTTCATCTTTCACGGTAACACGCTCCTTGAAATCTTCCTCAGAAACGCCTTCAGCAACAGAGAGAGGGAGTTTCCAAAGACCTGTTTTAACAGAAGAAGCTGCACGAGAAGTAATCAACTGGTTGAACTTGGATGGAGTACCAACCTCTACGATGTCCTCAAGGCTATTACCATTAGAGTTCAAGAGAATAATCTTTGCACCCTTTGTGAGGTCAGCGTTAACAGGGTTCACACGTACTACGATAGAAGCATCGTCCTTTACGTCGATGTCCTTGCCCTTAACGTATTCAACAACAGGTTTAACATCATCACCTGTTTCATTACCAAACGTAGAATCGTCAGTGATCAAACCGTGAATCATATCTACAACGAGAGGGCTTGCAAAATTTAATTTAGAACCTTGAGAACCATCCCAAACATCAGTTAATCCATTAACACCTGAATATGTCTCAACGAGCTCAACGCTAGTTACTGCGGAGTACAACTCCTCAACAGCACCCTTGTATGCGTTAACTTTAGCACTCAAGCTACCGATAGTTTCCTTGTCGCCGTCAGCACCGAGGAGCTCGTCCCTGAGGTCAGAGAGTTTCTTATCCAACTGGTCTGCTGTGATCTGGCTTGTCTCCAAGTTACCGATGCGCTCCAAAGCCTTCTCGAATTCAGCCTGAGTAGCGGCAGCGTTTGCTGCATTCTGAGCTGCAAGAGCAGCGGCAGCTGCACTGGCAGCATCCTTAACGGCCTGGTCAGCTGTGTTTTGAGCCTTCTTTGCTGCATCAGCTGCAGCGGTGGCAGCCTTGTTTGCGTCGTCTGCAGAACCCTGAGCCTTGTCAGCTGCAGCCTGTGCGTTAGCTGCGTCCGAGATAGCCTGTGCAACGTCTGTTGCAGCCTTGTCTGCTGTAGCCTTTACAGCAGCGATGGCTTTGTCAACGTCAGCTTTTACAGCAGCATCATTAGCCTTAGCCAATGCTGACTCTGCCGTAGTCTTAGCTGCAGATGCAGTAGAAGCTGCGTCCTGCAACTGAGTCTTCAATGCATCGATGTCGCTCTGCAAACCTGCCTTGTCTATTTGACTCTGCAAGTTGCTGATGTCATCATCATAATCTTTACAAGAAGTAAAGGTGGTTGTAGAGGCCACGAGAAGTGTGCCCATAAGCAACGCGCTTAAATACTTTCTTTTCATACGATAAAAATTACTTAAACATTATACATATATAAAATTAAACACAAATTTCTGTGCATTTTCTTATCATCTCTTACCTAAGCTTAAGGTATTATGTTGCAAACTTACATAAAATTTTTTAAACTAACAAATAATTGGAAGCTTTTTTTAAAAAAAACATCAAATTTATGTAATTTTCATGCCTCAAGCTGCCATTTATAGAAGTTTTATAGTCACTTTAATTCGTTAAACATTATTTTCTCTATACAATAATTTAAAAATTGGGTCGTTTTTTGAGTTTCTTTTGTGAAGTTACACATGGTCAAAAGGTTGAGTTGTTGCATTTTTCGCAGACAAATATGGAAAGCCTTTTGATGCCAGCTTCATTTATATCATATCAATAAGGGAAATATAGAAAGAATAAGAGGAAAAGACCACACGCTGTCATGCGGTAATTCAAAAATGCGTGCGGACTTATTTTTATCATTTAGCAAATGGGAAACAAAAAAAAATCCCCGTAGCCCAAAAATGAACTACAGGAAACCATTCTTGTGGGCGTTGACGGATTCGAACCGCCGACCCTCTGCTTGTAAGGCAGATGCTCTAAACCAGCTGAGCTAAACGCCCTTACCTTTGTAAGCGGTTGCAAAGGTACAAACATTTTTTATTTCCACCAAATTTTCCTGTAACTTTTTTCATCCTTACTCAAAAAAAAACTCTCTACACTTCTTTTACAATTAAAATAATATGAATATCCGCAATCGTCCAAATAGCAAAATCCGCATGATGTCAAAGAGAACTTCTTGCAACGCAATCCCGATAAGTCCAGCCATGAGTACAACATACTTGGATGAATGTGGATATTTTGTTCTTTTGTGTGGCATGTGAATATTCGTTCATGCCACGTTCATAATTGCTCACTGCACATTCAGTTTTTGAATAAAAACCAACAAGAAAAAGAGTCCTCGAAGCTTGCCTGAAGTCATGTCGTACGACTATGCACCCCCATGTCGTACGACTATACGACCTCATGTCGTACGTTCATAGCAACTATAGTCGTACGACATGACAACCTCATAAAAACGACACTCGGAAAGGCATATATTTGCAGTTTGGACGATTGCGGATATTCAAAAAAAATAAAAGAAGCGACATACCAAATACTACATACATGTACATATTAAACCTTCCCAAAGACAGAGCTACCAGAAAAAAGGGGTGTTCCTTGAAAAGGAGCACCCCAATATTTCATAAACTGCGAGCAATAAAAGCTCAACAATAGATATTACTCAACAACCTGAACAGTTGCACGACGGTTGAACGAGATAGGAGACATATCGTTTACGCCACCATTACCCTTAGTTGTAATGTTAGCTCGCTTCACACCCATCTTAACAAGTTCACTGGCAACGGTCTCTGCGCGACCCTCAGACAACTTCTGATTAACCTTTTCATTACCAGTAGCTTTGTCTGCATAGCCATTAACAAGCAAGTTGGAATTGTTTGCAATAGCATACTTGGCCAATGCACGCACATTTACGAGATCGTACTTTGAAGCTACACTTGTCTTATTAATATCGAAGAATACAGATACAGGAGTTGTAACGAATTCCTTAACAGTCTTAGGAGTTACAGTCTCAACTGGCTTCTGGTTAGCCAAGAGATTCTTCAGACGGTCGTTCTCAGCATTGGCGTCGTTCAACTTAGCATTGAGAGCATCGAGTTCTGACTGATGAAGAGCATTAAGAGCATCAACGTCTGGAGTCTTGTTCCACGTAGACTTGCCAAGTTTGAATGTCAAACCAACTTCAGCATAGAGGTTGTTGTCGTGAGAATCCCAACCGCGCTCACCGCCAGTATGGCCACCATCGATATCAGTCTCGAAACGATTCCAACCAGCCTCGAGATAAACGTTCACTTTCTTGGCAACCTTCCATGTAGACTGAAGACCAACACTGAGATCCATGGCATACATATTGTGAGTCATAGTACGACCAAAACCTGCACCTGCGAATGGAATGACATTCCATACTCGGTTCTCGTTGTAGCCCAAAAGCAAGTTACTGAGATTGAACATTACCTGCTCATTGACAACCCAATACCTGTTGAAGCTTCCATCTGTCTTTGTCTCTGGATCCCAAACGCGCTTGCCCCAAATTCCCTGAAGCTTTGTACGCAAACCTATGCCAGGAGTAAACCATTTACCTACAGCTACAGAAGCACCAGGGTTAGAACGGAACTTCTTGAAAGGACTTCTTGCCAAGCCCTGACCATGCTCTTCACCTGAATACCATGCATTCCAATCAGCACCAACCTCAATGAACCAATTGCTCCAGAATGAGTTTGTCGCAACACTATACTGCTGAGTAGGAGTTGCATCCTGAGCGAAACCGCTCATAGAAATACCAGCAAATGCCAGTACAGCTAATAACTTTTTCATAACAATAAAAATTTAAACTTTCTTAATTTATATATTTTAATTTACTACTCTTTTACTATATTACAACATCCTTTATGGATTTTGGGGCAAAGTTAATATATTTTTTTTTAATTCTTTCTTTTTTTTTGAAAAAAAAACTGCATTTCCGCAAAAAAATACAATTTCACAGACTTTTTCTTGCTTTTACCCTAAAAGTCGCTCGATTTCGTGCTGTTGCAGGATGCATAGCACATTCTTACCATCAGGTGTATAATTGACATTGCTACAGCCAAACAAATCATTGACCAAACCCTCCATCTCATCATTGCCAAGCACTTGACCTACTGGAATTGCAGCTGCGCGAGCCATGGAAAAAGCCAACGACTTGTTGATTTCATCTACCGCAGACATACCGCTATCCTTGGCAGATTCCACCATGTCACGAACCAACGAGACAGGATTAAGGCCGTCAAGTCCCGCAGGAACAGCATTCACGGCATAGCTGCCCCTACCCAAGTCTTCCAGTTCAAAGCCAAAAGCCTTTACCTGAGGCAGCAGCTTATTCAATATGACATCATCAGAAACCGGGAATTGTACAACCTCAGGGAACAACACTTTCTGAGAATGATTCTCATGAGCAACCAACTGGGCAAGATACTTTTCATACAACACACGAACATGGGCACGATGCTGGTCGATAATCATCAAGCCAGACTTCACTGCAGTCATGATATATTTGCCCTTATACTGATAATGTACGGGCGACTTCTCGGCAATAATGCTCGCTTGTTCCTGCCCATCAGTCTGGACAGATTCAAACATGTCGAGTTCTTCTTCCTGGGATGTATCTGCCAATCCTTCATAAAGTTGTTCCCAACGCTCGTCAACAGGAGCTACCGTACGAGAACCTGCCCCCACATGCGTCCTAAAGGGATTATAGTTAGGGTCGACGCTTATCTTTGGTGCCGAGGCATTAGGAAACATGTCCGGATTATACACTGGAATATCAGGCTTGTCCACCGTATCAAAATCAATGGTTGGCACATCATTATACATACCTAAGGACTCTTTGACAGCAGCCGAGAGAATCTGCCAAATGGCTTGTTCGTTCTCAAACTTAATCTCGGTCTTCGTTGGATGAATATTTACGTCAATATCACCTGGAGCTACCGTGAAGTAGAGGAAATACGGAACTTGTTCTCCCTGAGGAACCATTCGCTCAAAAGCAGTCATGACAGCCTTGTTGAAATAAGGATGCTTCATGTAACGGTCGTTGACGAAAAAAAACTGATGAGCACCTTTCTTACGCGCAGACTCTGGCTTACCGACAAATCCTGTTATCTTGCACATAGAGGTGTCTACATTGACAGGCAACAAATCCTGATTCAGTCGCTTGCCAAAGACATCGATGATACGTTGGCGTAGGTTGGCAGCACGAAGATTCATCAGCTCGGTACCATTGCTACGCAAGGTAAAGGTGATTTGCGGGTTAACCAAGACTATGCGCTCGAATGCAATAAGAATATTGTTCAACTCGGTAGAGTTGGATTTAAGAAATTTGCGACGGGCAGGAACATTATAGAACAAGTTGCTAATGCAGAAGCTGCTGCCTCGAGGGCAAGAGCAAGGCTCTTGCGAATCTATCTTAGAACCAGAGATGACTATTTGCGTGCCTATCTCCTCATCGGCCTGGCGCGACTTGAGTGTAACCTGGGCCACTGCGGCTATAGATGCCAACGCCTCGCCACGAAAACCCATTGTATGAAGATTAAACAAATCACCGGCATGACGAATCTTGGAGGTAGCATGGCGCTCAAATGACAGTCGGGCATCGGTTTCCGACATTCCCTTTCCATCATCTATCACCAATATACTTGTACGCCCTGCATCAACTACAGCCACATCGATGCGTGTGGCTCCTGCATCAACAGAATTCTCCACCAACTCCTTGATGACAGAGGCGGGGCGTTGTATCACCTCGCCCGCAGCTATTTGGTTGGCTACTGAATCGGGTAAAAGTTGAATTATATCACTCATTCGTTTTTTCAGTTTTAAAGTAAAACCATCACGGCAAGAAGCAACAGCAACAACACGACAAGCAGCAAGGCACGCTGCCTGCGCACAGGACGGCGCCCAGAATGGAAGTCGAAACCTTGACGGTGGAAATAACGGGGTGCATACATGAACTGGCGTGGTTTGCGGATAGGAAACAACATCATATTAGTTCTTCTTTTCAGTATTTCCTCCGCCTTTTGCCGTTCTTGGCAACACCTGCAGAGGTGCCTCATGACGCCTGATGTTCTTGAGTTCTGTACCCTTAGCCTTACCGCGCCACACAAATATATCGTTTTTGTCCTTGGGACGAATCTCATCAAACCAAGCGAAATTGGGCAATTTGTACTTCGTTGGAGGAATCTGCGTCATGGGATACATGACACTCGTAAACTTATTAGTCCATATATGCTCAAGCTGGCGCTGTGGTGTCATATACATGCGCATCGTGTCTGTTTCCAGAAAGTTAAGCCCCATCAGCGAGCTATCCTTGTCATCCACAGGATAATAAATAGTCTGCACATTTCCTATTGATTCTGCCATCCGTATCTGTCCATCCTTGAAATAAGCCTTCATCTCCTTGGAAGTTATCTGGTTATAGTGTACGCTGTCGGGCAACATCTCTATCGACAAGGCTTGTCCCACCACATGTGCCAAGCGCAAGGTGGAATCGCGCATATAAGCATGGATAACCTCCCCCAACAACTGGCGATTGCCATTCCAGACTATAGGGTCTTTATACATCGTCATACAGGAATCCTGCGAGTTGTAGACCAAGGAGTCACATACGGCCTGTACATCCTGACGAAAAGCACGCACTTTATGGAACGCATGGATTTTGCGATATACAGAATCAGTACCTATATAATAGGTATAGATTTTCATCGTATCGGAATGAAGCCACATTGTATCTTTCTGTGAGTAATCTATGGCCACAGGATTCTTGGTGGCAAAGCCATAACCCGTTTTTTCATTGTATCGCAAGTAGTTGCAAGTAAGAGAATTTTTATTCTTCTTATCCACATAGACCACATTTCCATAGCCACGACTGTCACCATTCTTCACATAATACAAACTGTCTCCTGTTATCGTCTTGTCCCTATCCGACAAAGTGGAGCGACCATACAACTGGGCGCTTTTTGTATTGGTGTCATAGTAACCATCCTTGGTATTCACAACACTATTGCCAGAAATCACTTTGGAAGGACCTACCATGTGGGCTCTTGATTTTGGCACGTCATAATATAAGGTGTCGGTAGTCACCAAGTCCTTGCCACTACGCAACTTCACGTTATACACGAACTTTGCCTCACGAGTCTTGGTATGATACTCCCCCCAATCGGAAACAAGTTTGTCTTTGCCATCTATGAGTGTTCCTCCATCAAAGAAGTTGGCCATTTCATACAAACGATCATAATCCAAGCTATCTGTACGCAACACCTGTCTGCGATGGCGCAATACGACATTACGACGGGCACGCATCATCTGCATCTGCCCGTCATACTCGGCACGCTCACACACCAAGGAAAGAGTATCTCCCTGGCGAAAATGCACATGCCCAAAAGCTTTTACAGAATTGGAAGCCTCGTAGAAATAAGCACTGTCACAGGTGAGATGAGCCCCTTGATGCAAGAAAGAAACCTTCCCTTTTACTATCTGCGCATCGGGATGGGAGCCATACATATCATATCGCAACTCATCAGCATGAAGCAAGTAAACTCTGTCGCCATGAGGACGTTTCCTTGCACGCTTTTCTGAAGCCTGCATAACCTGGACAAGACTTAGTCCAAACAGGCATAGAATCAAGAGAAAGAAGATTCCATGCCCGGTTATATGTCGCTTTATGATGCTGTTGATAGTCATTACTTAACCCAACCTTGATATTCAAATTTACAATTTTTATATCGGTCGTTCATTCGTACATAAGTACTCTTGATCTTGCTTACCACCCAGTCGTGCAAGGTCTTCTCTCGCTCCTTGGCCAGTACCACATCCTGCATTACCTGGAAGTCTTCTGTTATGGTGGCGCGATGCCCTTCTACCCTACTCACGAGTTTTACCAAAGCACAAGTAGTCTTGCCACGACTGTTGATCATTTTGAACGAACGAGACACCTCACCCACTTTCATGGAGTCAACCACACGGGCTATCTCAGTAGGCAAATCCTTCATTTGGAACTTGGATGTGCGCACACCTGCCTGGGATGTGTTGGCCATCAAGCCATGGTTGTTCTTGGTATCCTTGTCGTCAGACAATACAGATACAGCAGACTCAAATGTAAACTTGCCACTACGAATATCAGCTCCAATAGAGTCGAGACGCAGTATAGCCTTGTCTATTGACTCCTGGGGAACAACGGGCTTGCGCAAGATATGTCGCACCTTGATTTTGTCGCCACGCTTGTCTATCAACTGAATGATATGAAAACCAAATTCAGACTCGACGATCTTGGATATTTTCTTAGGGTCTGTCAGATTGAAAGCCACATTGGCAAAAGCAGGATCCAACATGCCTCTACCCACATAGTCCATCTCGCCACCCATACGGGCAGAACCAGGATCTTCTGAATACAGACGAGCCAATGTAGAGAAGGTCGTCTCACCCTTGTTGACGCGGTCGGTATAGTCACGCAACTCGTCCTTGACACGATTGATCTCCTCCATTGGAATTCTTGGTTGCTGGGTAAGTATCTCCACCTCCACCTCTGTAGGCACGAAAGGAATACTATCGGATGGAAGATTGTTGAAATAACGACGAACCTGAGCTGGTGAAACTTTAATGTCCTTCACCAACTTCTCTTTCATCTTCTGAATCAACTGACGATTTTTGAAGTCATCGTGCATCTGCTGTCGCATCTGTGTAACACTCTGCTTTCGATATTCCTCCAACTTCTCACGCGAGCCTATCATGTTAATCCAATAATTGATTTGCTCGTCGATACCAGCCATTACCTCAGACTCCGACACCTCTATACTATCAATGGCAGCCTGATGCAGGAAGAGCTTTTGCACAGCTATCTGCTCCGGAATGCTGCAATCAGGATCGCCAGCATATTTGATGCCTTCTGCCTCGCCCTGCAATCGGGCAATCTCGACATCCGACTTCAGGATAGGCTCGTCTCCCACAACCCAAATCACCTCATCTACGACACTGCCCTCGTTCAGGACAGGCGCATTCCTCACGTGATTAGTATCGCTGGAATCCGAACTATCCCAAACAGAAGTCTTAGCTAAGCGAGAAGCTCTGTTGGTACTTGCGCTGATGCCCATGATAAACATAAGAGCAACAAAAGACAAAGCAATCTTATTCTCTATTTTCATGTATCTTTATTTTCGTTTGATTAATGCTTGTTGACTGTCGCCAAAACATCCTTGTTTACTACAACAGGGTATTTTTTTCTCAAGGCTGCCACCCATTCTTTCTCCAACATATCCTGATAGTCTGCTATCACTTGTGCCTTGACATCGGTATAATCTTCCGGGGCTTTCCTCAGCACTTTGCCAAAGGTGGCGTCTATGGGATAATCCTTCAAGGCCGTGATGGTGGTGTCTTTCTTGAAGACCATCTTGTCGACTACGGCATTATCTCCCTTCTTGAAAATACCTTTTTCCACACGGATACGAATCACGGAATCCTTATTAAATGTATTGCGCAGAATGTCTGCCCACTCTGAGAAAGCCTTGCCCTTGATGCTCTTCTTGACAGCCTCTACATCTGCCGCATCTCTTACATGATAGGCTATTCCCTTAAATCGGGGCTCATTCCATTTGTATCTTTTTTTATTCTTGGCGAAGAAGGCAGCCTGTCCTTTCTCGTCCTTGGAAGCCTTGTCCCATATCAGACGATTGCTGATTTCATAGAGCAACAAACCATCATGATACTCACGAATCAAATTTTTCAAATCACTATCCTTGGCCGACAGTTCTTCTGACTTTCTGTCAAGAATGGTCTCTGCGGTAGTTCCTGCCGGCATAGTCTTCGCTAAAGAGTCCAACTTGTCGTTGATAATATTTTCCCTTATTCCTCTTGCATCTATAAAACGGATGATATCCGTTCTGAGTGAGTCATATGGGAAAAAATTCTGTGCACCATTTTTTTTTATAATATGGTAACCAAACTCTGATAGAACAGGCTTGCTAATCTCGCCAACTTTGAGCGAATAAGCCGCATTCTCAAAAGCCTTCACAGTTTGCCCCTTACTAATCCAGGGCAATTCACCCCCCTTGACTGCCGTGCTCTTGTCATCAGAGAATTTCTTGGCCAGCTCCTCGAAATCGGCGCCTTTCTTCAAAGCAGCATAAATAGAGTCGGCACGATTCTTCAACCTTGCATTCTCTGCAAGAGGTGCTTTCTGACTGAGTTTCAACAAAATATGAGAAACCTTTACCATTCCTCCATTTCCATCTATACGCTGGCGTGTGTCCTCATAGATACGGTGCGCTTCGTTTTCCACATCCTGTTCCGTAATCATAGAAGGACGTATCTGTTGATCACGATAAGTAGCAAACTCCTTTTTGAAAGAATCCAAAGTGTCGAGGCGAGCATCCAAAGCCGCCTGTACCTTCAACTTATAATTGACAAACAAATCCACATATTCATCGACCGTTTTCTTGTCAATGACTCCTTCTGAATTGTTCTTGTTGTAAGAATACTCAAATTCGGAACGGGTAACAGGTGTTCCATTGATGGTCATTATCACAGGATCAACCTGAGCAAAAGCAATGCTCCCCGAGAGGAGCATTGCTGCTAAAAGCGCATTTATTTTCATTTTCAAACATTCATTATTATTCAGGGCGGCTATAGTTAGGCGCCTCGCTGGTAATGGTAATGTCGTGTGGATGACTCTCCAATACACCGGCATTAGTTATGCGGGTAAACTTAGCATTGTGCAAATTCAGAATTGTTGCCGCACCACAATATCCCATACCAGAGCGCAAACCACCAATAAGCTGATAGATCACCTCCTGTACTGTTCCCTTATAAGGAACACGGCCGGCGATACCTTCTGGAACCAGTTTCTTTACATCTTTAGTATCACTCTGGAAATAACGATCCTTAGAACCATTCTTTTGCTCCATAGCCTCCAAAGATCCCATACCACGATAGCTCTTGAACTTACGGCCATTGAAGATAATGGTGTCGCCAGGACTTTCCTCTGTACCAGCAACAAGCGAGCCTATCATGACACAACTACCACCAGCAGCCAAAGCCTTGACAACATCACCAGAATAGCGCAATCCACCATCAGCAATCAATGGAACGCCCGTTCCATTCAAGGCAGAGTAAACATCATAGACAGCGCTCAATTGTGGAACGCCCACACCAGCTACCACACGAGTTGTACAAATAGACCCAGGCCCGATACCGACCTTTACACCATCTGCTCCGTTGTCTACCAAGTATTTTGCAGCCTCGCCCGTCGCCACGTTACCTACAACAACATCTACCTGTGGGAAAGCCGCCTTCACTTCGTGCAATTTTTCCACCACACCCTTGGAATGCCCATGAGCTGTATCGATAACAATGGCATCAGCACCAGCCTCAACCAAAGCTTTTGCTCTATCGAGAGTGTCGACAGTAACTCCGACTCCTGCCGCAACACGCAGACGTCCTTTCTCGTCTTTACATGCCATAGGCTTGTCCTTGGCCTTTGTAATATCCTTATAAGTAATCAAACCCACGAGATGGTTTGCATTATCAACAACTGGAAGTTTCTCGATTTTGTTCTCCTGAAGAATCTGAGCTGCTGCTGTCAAGTCCGTCTGCTGATGGGTAGTAACAAGATTCTCTGAAGTCATCACTTCATCGATTTTTTTGTCAAGACGACGTTCGAAACGCAAGTCACGATTTGTTACGATACCGACTAAATGGTTTTCGTCATCCACTACAGGAATTCCACCAATATGATAATCATGCATCATCTCAAGAGCATCCTGCACCGTACTTCCGCGGCGAATGGTGACGGGATCGTAAATCATTCCATTTTCTGCACGCTTCACAATTGCAACCTGACGCGCTTGCTCCTCAATCGACATGTTTTTGTGGATAACACCGATACCTCCCTCTCGCGCTATGGCAATAGCCATAGACGCTTCGGTGACAGTATCCATTGCGGCCGTCACGAACGGAACGTTCAGTTCTATATTACGAGAGAACTTGGTTTTCAACTCTACCTCTTTAGGCAGTACCTCTGAATAAGCAGGGATAAGAAGGACGTCATCGTAAGTGAGACCGTCCATTACAATTTTATCTGCAACAAATGATGACATATTGTAACCTTTAAAAATTTATTGCGTGCAAATTTAGCAATAATTTTTCATATTTTGCTCCTTTCTCCTCGAAATTCACTTCTTATTAATGCTATTTAACGTGATTAGTTGGCTTGTTCTGACAAGAACTTAATTCTTACCAACCTTATTTCGTCTTCAGAATAATCCTCGCCCAATTCTTTTTGCGCTGTATCCAAGTCATCGGTATCGCTCTCCATAAAATAGTCGTAAATATCGTCTACATGCTCGTCATCGATCACTTCTTCTATGAAATAATCTATGTTTAGTTTCGTACCACTATAGACTATTGCCTCTATTTCATCCAAAAGCTCACTGAAATCAAGCCCCTTCGCTTCGGCAAGATCATCGAGTGCTATCTGCCGGTCGATACTTTGAATGATACTTACCTTCAGCATGGACTTCTTAGCCACGGTGCGAACGCGCAATTCCTCAGGACGTTCAATGCCGTTTTCCTCACAATATTTTTTGATGAGGGCACAGAACTCCCTGCCATAGCGTTTTGCCTTGCCCGCACCTACGCCCTGAATATTCTGCAGTTCCTGCAAATCGACAGGATACATGGTGGCCATCTGCTCCAAAGAAACATCCTGAAACACCACATAAGGGGGAAGGTTGTATCTCTTCGACATGCTGGAGCGCAAGTCCTTGAGCATAGCAAACAGTTCCGGGTCGAGTGCCTCACTACCTACGCTATGGTCTTCCAAGCCATAATCATCCTTGAACACCTTATCTTCCACGATCATGAAAGACTTTGGATTTTTAATAAAACGTTTGCCAGATACAGTCAACTTCAGCAAGCCATAGTTCTCTACATCTTTTTTCAGATAACCCGCTATCAATGCCTGACGAATAACAGGATTCCACAACTTGCCATCCATATCCTCACCTGCGCCAAAACTCTCCAACTCGTTATGCTTGTGCGACACAATATCATCGGTGGCTCTTCCCTTCACAAAGTCTATAATATATTCCTGACGAAAATTTTCTTTTACGGCAGCCACCGCCCTTAATACAACCACAAGCTCGTCCTTAGCCTCAATCTTAGTGGTAGGGTGCAGGCAATTGTCGCAGTTGTGACAGTTTTCTTCCTTGTATTCCTCACCGAAATAGTGAAGCAACATCTTGCGACGACAAACAGATGACTCGGCGTAAGCTGCCGTCTCCTGCAAAAGTTGTCGGCCGATATCCTGTTCTGCCACAGGCTTGTTCTCCATGAACTTCTCTAATTTTTTCAGGTCTTTGCGGGCATAAAAAGCGATGCATATGCCCTCGCCACCATCACGTCCGGCACGTCCTGTCTCCTGATAATAACCTTCCAGACTTTTAGGAATGTCATAATGGATCACAAAGCGAACATCAGGCTTATCGATTCCCATCCCAAAGGCTATCGTTGCCACAATGACATCAATACGCTCCATCAAAAAATCGTCCTGTGTCTGCGAGCGAGTAGCAGAATCCAAGCCGGCATGATAAGGCGCCGCCTTGATGTCATTGGCTTTCAACACTTCTGCCAGTTCCTCCACCTTCTTCCTCGACAGACAATATATAATGCCACTCTTGCCTGCGTGCTGACGGATAAACATGATAATCTGTTTATCTATCTCATTGGTCTTGGGACGAACCTCATAATACAGATTAGGACGATTGAAAGAACTCTTGAATTCCCTGGCATCCATGATGCCCAAACTCTTCTTGATATCAGTTCTCACCTTGTCAGTAGCAGTAGCTGTCAAGGCTATAACTGGCGCATTGCCTATCTCGTTGATAATGGGTCGGATACGACGATACTCCGGGCGGAAATCATGTCCCCACTCCGAAATACAGTGAGCCTCATCAATGGCATAGAAAGAAATCTTCACTGTTTTCAGAAAATCGACATTGTCTTCCTTGGTCAACGATTCTGGTGCCACGTACAGCAGCTTCGTCTTGCCCGCCAGAATGTCGCTCTTAACTTTTTCGACAGCCGATTTGTTCAGAGAAGAGTTCAGATAGTGAGCCACGCCATCCTCCTCACTAAGTCCATTGATTACATCCACCTGATTTTTCATTAGGGCAATCAATGGGGAAATGACAATGGCCGTTCCCTCCATGATTAAGGACGGCAACTGATAGCACAAACTTTTTCCACCGCCTGTAGGCATCAACACGAATGTATCATTACCACTCATCAGATTTTTGATAATCGATTCCTGGTCGCCTTTAAATGAGTCAAAGCCGAAATAGTGTTTCAACTGTTCCGTAAGATTCATCTGTTCCGTCATATCCACCTCTATTATTATATGTATACTTGTATCGGTAAAAGTCACTGAGCGCACATGGTCGGTTTGCTCTTTCCTAAACCGTATTCATCTGTTGCAGATTGGTTTTCTCCAACTGCTGCTTGGCATAGTCCAATGTTACATTGAAAGTTGTAATCTTCTGAGACGGGACATCAAACATAGCATCCATCATGACTGCTTCTACGATGGAACGCAAACCTCTGGCACCGAGTTTGTATTCCATGGCCTTGTCCACCATATAGTCGAGAGCTTTCTCATCGAACGCCAATTTGATGCCGTCCATCTCGAACAACTTGACATACTGCTTGATGATAGAATTCTTGGGCTCAACCAATATCTTGCGCAAAGCATCCCTATCCAACGGATTCAAGTACGTAAGCACAGGCAGGCGACCAATAATCTCTGGTATCAATCCAAAAGACTTCAAGTCTTGTGGAAGGATATACTTCATCAAATCGGTTTTGTCTATCTTGCTGACATTCTGCACAGAATTGAAACCAACAACATGCGTATTGAGACGCTGTGCTATCTTTCGCTCTATTCCGTCGAAGGCTCCACCACAAATAAAGAGAATGTTCTTAGTGTCTACGTGAATGTATTCCTGGTCTGGATGTTTGCGTCCACCCTTTGGCGGAACATTCACCATCGTGCCTTCCAACAGCTTGAGTAAACCTTGCTGTACACCCTCGCCGCTCACATCGCGGGTGATGGATGGGTTGTCACTCTTACGGGCTATCTTGTCGATCTCGTCGATAAAAACGATACCTCTTTCCGCAGCAGCCACATCATAGTCGGCCACTTGAAGCAGACGACTCAGTATGCTTTCCACATCTTCGCCTACATAACCAGCCTCGGTAAATACCGTTGCATCAACAATGGTGAAAGGAACATCCAACAGTTTAGCGATAGTACGGGCAAGAAGAGTCTTTCCCGTGCCGGTACTACCTACCATTATAATATTGCTCTTCTCTATTTCCACGCCTCCGTCGTCTACTGTTTGCTGCAAACGCTTATAGTGATTGTACACCGCCACAGCAAGAGAGCGCTTAGCTCCATCCTGTCCGATGACATACTGGTCCAGATATTGCTTGATCTCTACGGGCTTAGGCACCTGCTTCAATGCGAACTTCTCGTTTTTCTTATCATTGAGGACACCCGAAGACAAGACTATCTCGTATGCCTGCTTGACACAATTCTCGCAGATATACCCATTGATTCCCGTTATCAGCAATTTTACTTCGCTCTCGCTTCTTCCACAGAAACTACATACATTCTTTGGCATTATTCTTCTACTCCTTTTTTACGGGTCAACACAGCATCTATCATACCATACTCCTTGGCTTCCTCCGCCGTCATCCAATAGTTACGATCACTGTCAGCCCACACTTTCTCGTATGGAGTATGTGAATGATTGGAGATAATGGTATAAAGTTCCTTCTTAAATTTCTGAATCTCTTTTGCCTCAATCTCTATATCTGAAGCCTGTCCCTGCACACCACCAAGCGGCTGATGGATCATCACTCGACTGTGAGGCAAGGCCGAACGTTTGCCTTCCTGACCCGCCACCAAGAGGACGGCTCCCATCGAGGCAGCCATGCCCGTACAGATAGTAGAAACATCACTGGAAATAAACTGCATGGTGTCGTATATGCCGAGACCAGCCGTAACACTTCCGCCCGGGCTATTGATATAAATAGAAATATCCTTGCCACTGTCTACAGAGTCGAGATACAGCAACTGAGCCTGCAGGGTATTGGCTGTATAGTCGTCTATCTCGGTACCCAAGAAGATAACACGATCCATCATCAATCTTGAGAAAACATCCATCTGAGTCACATTAAGCTGACGTTCCTCCAAGATGTAAGGATTCATATAACGAGCCTGTGCTTTTACCACATCGTCAAGCACCATTCCGCTCATACCCAAATGCCGTGTAGCATACTTTCTAAAATCGTTCATATTATCAGTTTTTCTATTCAAAATAAGACAAAAATAGAGGTTATCGACCTCCTTTTCTCCGTTCTGTGGAACAAAGATAATAAAAAAAGTCGATAACCTCGTATTTATTGAAGTTTTTTTTCAAAAAAAATTAGCCCTGCATCATCTTATTGAAATCCTCCACAGAAATCTCCTTTTCGTTGAGTTTAACAACACCCTTAAGAGCGGCTGCCAACTTACGATCTACCGCACGGTCAACAAGAGCATCAGTGCTATTACCCTTCTTGAGAATCTCATTAGCATAGTTCTCTATATACTCCTCCGGAATATTGGTCATACCATACTGAGCAAACTGCGCACGAGCTGCCTCCTTGGCAGTTTCCTTGATGTCGCCGTCATCCACCTTGATGCCCTGGGCGCTAACCAGCTGTTCCTTGATAAGGTGCCATGTCAACTCCTTGATGCTCTGGTCATAGTTCTTCTCCACGAACTCCTCGCCCTTGTCCTTGTTGTTAGCCAACATGATACGCTTGAGCAACGCGTCTGGATATACCAACTTGCCAACCTTCTTCTCGCAGTGAGCACGTACATCCAAGAGGAACTTATAGTCTGAATCGTTAACCAGCTGAGCGTTCAAGCCTTCAGCAATCTTTGCACGGAAAGCAGCCTCGTCCTTCACATCAGTATCGTCACCGAAGACCTGCTTGAAGAGCTCCTCGTTTACCTCGTGCTTCTTGAAGCGCTGAATCTCTGTCACCTGAAAGCTGAACTCTGACTCCAAGTCTTTGACAGCATCACGCTCAATCTTCAAAAGCTGAGAGACCTCAGTATCGTTGTCTGGATAAGCCTTGCGTGGGTTAAAGGTGATGATGTCGCCCAACTTGGCGCCATCAAACAACTTTTTCTGATCGTCCACCTTGATATAGGCAGGCATCAAGACAGCACCCTCCACTGTGATACCACCTTCCTTAGTGTTGCCATTCTCGTCAAGTTCACGCAAGTCACCTTTGAGCGTATCATTGTCCTCATAGCTTTCAGCACTCTCATAGCTTCCAGCACGTGATGCATACATGTCCACCTGCTGGTCGATCACCTTGTCGTCTACTTTGATATTGTAGTAATCCACCTTGTCACGACCTGTAAGAGACACCTTTATCTCGGGAGCCACAGCTATGTCAAACATAAATGTATAAGGACCATCCTTCTCAATATCAACAGGAGCCTGCTTTTCGGAAGCAAGAGGCTCGCCAAGCATTTGGATCTTATTGTCCTGAACATACTTGTAAATCTGCTGGCCGATAATCTTGTTAATTGATTCCATCTTAACAGAAGGACCAAACTGACGCTTGATCATTCCCATTGGAACCTGACCAGGACGAAATCCAGGAACATTTGCTTTCTTACGATAGTCCTTCAATGTCTTCTCGACATCATTCTTGTAATCCTCTTCTTCGACAACAATTGTCAGAAGACCATTAATCTTGTCAGGATTTTCAAATGAAATTTTCATCTTGATGTTTTCTTTTTATATTATTAATTATTTTTCTTCAGTTCATGTACATTGGCTTGCAAAATTACTCATATTTGTTGAATATACCTAATATATATAGTAAAAATTTGCTTTTTTAACCATATTACTTGGTATTCTCCTGCCTATTCTGCTCGTCGACGAGCTGAAATTCTTTCTTTTTGAGCACAAAACCTGTGGTAAGGTATTTTTCCTTAACAATCTTGTTGGCGGCCAATTCCTCGGGGGTTCCCTGAAACAAGATACGGCCTTCGAACAGCAAGTAAGCGCGGTCTGTTATGGCCAAGGTTTCGTCCACATTGTGGTCGGTTATCAATATACCGATGTTACGCGACTTCAGTTTCCACACCACATTCTGTATTTCCTCCACCTGGATAGGATCGACACCAGCAAAGGGTTCATCCAGCATGATAAACTTAGGATTGTTGGCAAGGCAGCGGGCTATCTCCACACGGCGGCGTTCTCCACCAGAAAGTTGGTCACCCAAGTTCTTGCGCACTTTCTGCAAATCGAAATCATTAATCAGACTTTCAAGTTTTTCACGTTGATATTCCTTCGGCTTGCCCGTCATCTCCAATACTGCCAGAATATTGTCTTCCACACTCATCTTTCGAAACACGCTGGCTTCTTGTGGCAAATAGCCTATGCCCGCACGAGCATGCTTGTAGACAGGGTAATTGGTTATTTCCTTGTCTCCTAAGTACACGTGTCCTCCATTAGGAACCACCAAGCCGGTAGTCATATAGAAAGACGTCGTCTTGCCAGCGCCATTAGGTCCCAGCAATCCAACAATTTCTCCTTGTTTCACATTGATTGTCACTCCGTTGGCAACAGTTCGCTTGCCATAGCGCTTGACAAGTTTATCTGTTCTCAGCACGAGTCTCTCTGGCTCTTCACCCAGCTGCCCATTATTCATATTTTCATTCATATATAAAGCCATTTAGGTATCGAGAAGATTCTACCTCTCTGCTTTTTTGGTGCAAAAATACTAAAAAAGGAGCAAATATCGCTTATAAAATCAAAAACTATTCCTAATATTGCAGTTTTTTAGAGGAATTTGGTTACTTTTGTACCATCAAACGAAGATTTATTAGCATGTTAATATCAAAATGGCTTACCACCTTCGGTAAATACCTCATACTCATGGGAAGGTCGTTTTCACGCCCTGAGCGTATGCGTATGTTCCTCAAGCAGTATGTCAAGGAAATGTCTCAGTTGGGTGTCAATTCCATCGGCATCGTGCTGCTCATTTCTTTTTTCATAGGTGCCGTCATCTGCATTCAGATGAAGCTCAACATCCAAAGTCCCTGGATGCCACGATGGGTTTCGGGATACACCACACGCGAGATTATGCTCTTGGAGTTCTCTTCCAGTATCATGTGCTTGATATTGGCAGGAAAGGTGGGTTCCAACATTGCATCAGAATTAGGCACCATGCGTGTTACTCAGCAAATTGACGCCCTCGACATCATGGGTGTCAATTCTGCTTGCTACTTAGTACTACCCAAGATTTTAGGACTGGTAACCATCATGCCTTTCCTTGTCATCTTCAGTTCTACCTTGGGTATCATCGGAGCTTACGCAACGGCATTTGTGGGGCACATTCTTTCACCAGACGATCTGACGTTAGGACTACAACATGCCTTCAACCAGTGGTTCGTTTGGATGAGTATCGTGAAGAGTCTCTTCTTCGCATTCATCATAGCGAGTGTTTCTTCCTACTTTGGATATACGGTAGAAGGAGGATCTGTCGAGGTGGGCAAAGCTTCAACAGATGCCGTAGTATGCTCCAGCGTGCTGATCCTGTTCTCTGACGTTTTCCTCACTCAAATACTTTCATAAGCTATGATAGAAGTTAAAGACTTAACAAAAACGTTCGGCAACAAAACTGTTCTCGACAAAATAAATATGGTCTTTGAGACAGGAAAGACCAACCTCATCATCGGGCAGAGCGGTTCTGGAAAAACGGTTTTGATGAAAAACCTCGTAGGCTTGCTGACCCCAACAAGCGGACAAGTTCTCTATGATGGCCGAAACTTTGTAGAAATGTCAAAGAAGGAAAAAATTCTCATGCGACGTGAGATGGGTATGATATTCCAAAGTGCTGCCCTCTTCGACTCGCTGTCTGTTCTTGAGAATGTGATGTTTCCGCTCGACATGTTTTCACCCATGAATTACAGAGAACGCGTAAAGAGAGCCCAGGAATGCCTCGACCGTGTGAACCTCATCGAAGCACAGGAAAAGTTTCCTGGCGAAATATCGGGTGGCATGCAGAAACGTGTGGCCATAGCCAGAGCCATCGTGATGAATCCTAAATACCTGTTCTGCGATGAACCCAACTCAGGACTTGACCCCAAGACCTCTTTGGTCATCGACGAACTCCTGTCGGGAATCACCAAAGACTACAACATGACAACCATTATCAACACGCACGACATGAACTCCGTGATGGGTATTGGTGAAAATATATGTTTCATCTACAAAGGACAAAAAGAATGGCAAGGCACCAAAGATGAAGTGATAAGTTCAACAAACGAGAAACTCAACGACCTTGTTTTTGCTTCCGACCTGTTCAGAAAAGTAAAGAAAGTAGAAATGGAAGAAGAAAAGGCTACCCGATAAAGGTAGCCTTTTCTTTCTATCGAATATCCGTAATATTTTTTATAAACTGTCTCAATAATCCACCTATCTCATTTTCCACTTTTTCTCCACCTCTACCATGGGCACGACAACCTGCTCCTTGGTACCGTCTCCATAAGTTATGGATAGGTAGACATCAGCTATATGATGTGTCGTATCAGCCTTGGCATCAAGCACCTGAAAATCTTTCATACCACGATGCTCTTTCTCCTGCTGCTCTACAAACATCTTGGCATTAAGCACCAACTGCCGACGATATTCCTCGGGAACACGACGAGGCATGTTTTGACCAGCCACAAATTCATCATACTTGCCTTCCAACAACAAGTCATAGTAACCTTTGGCTGCTATACCCGCATAATAGCCTGGGTTCTGCACATTCTCCTTGCAAGAGAATAATGACACAACACAAAATAGGAAAAATAAGATTTTCTTCATTTCAATAGTTCTGCCTTTGTAAGTTCTCTCCACATATTCTTACCTTGAGATCCAGTGTTATTTCTGGCGAATAAAAATATTGATAGGACAACCATGAAGCGACCAATTCTCGCGTATTTTGTTCTCCAAGAAGCGCCGATAGTTCTCCTTCACATACTGAGGCAAATTGGCATAGAACACAAACGAAGGAATCGTTGTATTTGGCAACTGGGTACAATACTTGATCTTGATGTACTTGCCCTTCACACTCTGTGGAGGATAAGCCTCGATAATGGGCAACATCACCTCATTCAGTTTGGAAGTTCCAATATGTGCCTTTCGGTTTTGATAAACCTGCTTGGCTGTTTCCAACACCTTGAAAATACGTTGTTTGGTCAATGCCGAAGCAAAGATTATAGGGAAATCTACAAATGGAGCCATGCGATTGCGTATCGCCGTCTCAAAAGTCGTAATCACCTTCTGATCCTTGTTCTCCACCAAATCCCATTTATTGACAACTACCACCAAGCTCTTATTGTTCTTCTGGATTAACTGAAAGATATTCATATCCTGGGCTTCGATACCCCGGGTGGCATCGAGCATTAAGATGCAGACATCACTGTTCTCAATGGCACGGATAGAACGCATCACTGAATAAAACTCCAAATCCTCACTCACCTTGTTCTTGCGACGGATACCTGCGGTATCTACCAAATAGAAGTCGAAGCCGAACTTGTTGTATCGAGTATAGATGCTGTCGCGGGTTGTACCAGCGATCTCTGTCACTATATTTCTGTCCTCTCCTATGAAAGCATTGATAATACTGCTCTTGCCTGCATTAGGACGACCCACGACCGCAAAACGAGGAATATCCTCTTCTATGCTTTCCTCTGGATTATCCTGCAACTTGTCCAATATCATATCGAGCAAGTCACCTGTACCTCCACCAGTAGCCGCACTGATGCACTGAGGGTCACCCAAACCTAACTTATAGAATTCGGCTGCTTCATAATATTCCGCACTGTTGTCCACCTTATTGGCCACAAGGATAACAGGCAACTTGGCACGGCGCAGAATCAGTGCCACATCCTCGTCCCAGTCAGTCAAGCCTGTGTTCACATCCACCAAGAAGAGTACCAAATCTGCCTCTTCTGTCGCTACCAGCACCTGCTTGCGGATAGCATCCTCGAAAATATCATCTGATTTCACCACCCAACCACCAGTGTCTACCACAGAGAATTCTCTTCCATTCCAGCTACATTTACCATACTGACGGTCGCGGGTCGTACCAGCAGTATCGCTTACAATAGCACGGCGAGATTGAGTTAATCGATTGAATAAAGTAGACTTGCCAACGTTTGGACGACCTACAATTGCTACTAAATTTGCCATAATAGTCATTTTACTCCTTCCTTAAGGAGGCTGTCAGGACGTGGTCTCTGCATCCTAATTAATACTTTCCCGAAGCTGACCATGCTCCAGCCCTCGCCCTTTTGCGAGAGTCATCCCTCAATTACATTCAGGGGAAGATGGAAGATATACTCTCTTCCTCATCACTTTTTTGAGAATTCTTGACAACCAAAACACATCGACTTAAATTCTCACTCTGGATTATATCCAAAGGCATCAAGTTCCTTCTGGGAACTGCGCCAATCCTTGTCTACCTTGACAAAGGTCTCGAGAAATATCTTTTTATTGAAAAATTTCTCCAATGACTTGCGCGACTCCGTATTCACCTTCTTCAGGGCCACTCCCTGATGTCCGATGATGATTCCTTTTTGCGAATCACGTTCCACATAAATAACCGCATTGATGTGGATACGCTCGCTTTCTTCCTTAAAACGCTCAACACGAACTTCCACAGAATAAGGAATCTCCTTGCTGTAATATAACAAAATTTTCTCTCTAATAATCTCTGAAACAAAAAACCTTGCTGGTTTGTCAGTGAGCTGGTCTTTATCAAAGAACGCTGGCGATTCGGGCAGCAACTCCTTGATACGTTTCAACAGCATATCAATACCAAACTTATTCCTTGCAGAAATAGGAAGAATTTCCGCATTGGGCAACAACACATGCCATTTCTCTACGATATCGCCCAATTTAGCCTGATCACTCTCGTCTATCTTGTTAACAAGCAAGAGCACAGGAATGCTCATTTTTTTCACCTTGTCTAAGAAATCCATATTCTTTTCTGGATTTTCTACGACATCGGTCACATAAAGCAGAATATCAGCATCGGCCAAAGCACTCTCCGAAAAAGCGAGCATCATCTCCTGCATCTTGTAATTAGGTTTCAAGACCCCTGGAGTATCAGAAAATACAATCTGCATATCATCCGTATTGACAATTCCCATGATACGGTGACGTGTTGTCTGAGCCTTGAAAGTAGCAATGCTGATGCGCTCACCCACCAGTTGGTTCATCAGTGTACTTTTTCCGACATTAGGATTTCCGACAATGTTTACAAAACCTGCTTTATGCATAACAATTTGATTTAAGCTAAAAAAACGCATCCCTTATGATGATATAAGAAAGATGCGTTTTAATATGAATTTGGATATCTTTATCTGAAACTTATTTACCGTAAGCTGCACCATCATAGGCCCACTTATAGTAAGAGGCCCCATGCACAAAACCTGCACCGAATGCAGTAAAGATGACATTATCCCCCTTCTTCAGTTTGCTCTCAGCATCCCAAAGTGCTAAAGGAATTGTCGCAGCACTGGTGTTTCCATAATGGTCTATGTTGACAACAACCTTTTCCAAAGGAATACCCGCACGTTTTGTAACAGCCTCGATAATGCGAAGATTTGCCTCATGTGGGATAACCCAATCCACATCATCAGCCGTAAGATTATTCATCTCCAAAACCTTCAACACATCGTTGCTCATATCCGTTACTGCATAACGAAATACAGTACGACCCTCTTGATAAAGATAGTGCATACGATGATCGACTGTAAAACGTGACGGAGGACAAACAGAACCACCTGCTTTCATATGAAGGAAAGGCAAACCTTTGCCATCAGTACGAAGATATGAATTCCGAACACCCACATTCTCCTCTTCTGTCGCCTCCACAAGTACTGCACCTGCACCGTCACCGAAGAGTACACAAGTTGCACGATCGGTATAGTCTACCAGTGAAGACATTTTATCTGCACCTATCACTATAATTTTCTTGTAACGGCCACTCTGAATCATGCTTGCTGCAACATCGAGAGTATACAAGAAACCACAACAAGCAGCCGAGAAATCGAATGCAAATGCATTTTTCAAGCCCAACTTGCCCAATACGATAGATGCTGTCGAAGGGAATTTGTAGTCTGGCGTCGTGGTAGTCACAATCAATGCATCGATTGTATCTGGATCCACGCCAGTCTTCTGGATCAACTGCTTGGCAGCCTTACGAGCCAAATAACTTGTTCCGAGACCTTCCTCTGTCAAGATACGGCGCTCCTTGATACCAACTCGAGTGGTAATCCATTCATCGTTGGTATCCACCATGCGCGACAACTCCTCGTTATTAAGGATATAGTCTGGCACATAGCCTCCCACGCCTGTTATAACAGCATTCATTTTACCCATTATTCAGCTGCTTCCTTAACAATTGCAACCTTGCCCCTGTAGTAACCGCAAGTTGGACATACTGTGTGATATACATAGTAAGCACCGCAGTTAGGGCAAACTGCCAATGTAGGAGCTACTGCCTTATCATGAGTTCTTCTTTTGAGTGTACGTGTCTTTGACTGTCTTCTTTTAGGATGTGCCATAATTTTTTAATTTTAATTTTTGATTTTTACCTTTTTAATTTTAAAAGTGCTACCCAGCGTGGATCCACAACTCCCTCATCCCCTTCACCGCTTCGGGCGGCAGAATGCTCTTTAAGCATCTCAATCATAGCAGGATTGCATTTTCCAGGTGCATGCACGTGCTTGATGGGTATGTTGAGGGCTATAAATTCATAAATGAACCACGAGACATCGAGCGTTCCTTCGTTCTCGGCCACAGTCACGAGGTCATCATCTTCCGAATAGTCTTCTCCGAATTTTACGAGTAACCTGTTGTCGGCATCAATGGACTGATCCACATCGTCCAAACAGATGTCGCATGGTATGTGCACCACTCCTTCCGTATGAAAATTGAGTTCGAAAAAGTCTCCCGTCCTATCTACGGAAAGCTCGCACGACAACTCACCTCTCTGAACATCAGGAGCGTCTATCGCCTTAAAATAATCATTGTTTAGCCTGTACTGATAAGTACTTAAGCCCTGGGGCAAGGCCTTCAAATCTATTCTAAATTGCTCTATGCTACACATATATACAATATCTACATATTGTTTTCGGGCTGCAAAGTTACGATTTTTTTTTCATATAGAGTAATTTTTTTTCAAAAAATCTCTAAAATAGATTATATTAAGCAGTTATTACAGCTTCAACTCTATCCTGAAAGTGGTACCCTTACCTACTTCCGAACATTTTACCCAGATTTTCCCATGATGATATTCTTCTACAATTCTCCGTGCCAAAGACAAGCCCAAGCCCCATCCGCGCTTTTTGGTCGTAAAACCTGGTCGAAACACATTGCCAACATCTTTCTTTCTTATTCCCTTTCCTGTATCGGAAACTTCCACAACAGCCTTCCCCGATTCTTCAAACACACGCAACATGATGACTCCTGTCTTCCCGCCCATTGCATCAACTGCATTTTTAGCTAAGTTTTCTATCACCCATTCAAACAAAGAGGTATTTATAGTGACTACCAGATCTTTTTCCGGCAAATCCTTTATTATTTTTATTGACTGCGAGGTACGATGATCCATATAATCACACACATGGACTATAACTTTATTTAGACTATACGGAACGAGTTCTGGCTGGGAACCTATTTTCGAGAAACGGTCAGCAATAAGCTGTAATCTCTTCACATCCTTGTCCATCTCTGGAATCAAATCGTCCTTAGGGTATGTTTCCTTCAATATTTCAATCCATGCCATCAAACTGGAAATTGGCGTACCCAATTGGTGAGCCGTTTCCTTCGACAAACCTACCCAAACCTTGTTTTGTTCCGCACGCTTGGATGTGAGCAAGGCAAATATGGCGACAACAACAAAAATAAGAACTATCCCCAACTGCACCATAGGATAAGCAGCCAAACGAGTAATCATGACCGATTCGTCATAACAAACCTGTATGTAGTCATGCGTAGAATCGTCGAGTGTTATCTTGATATTTTTACCTTCTGCCAGCAGATGTCTGCCTAATACAGCCGCATGAGCGAGACTGTCATTGTAATCAGTTCCTTCTATTTTGATATTTCTAAACAACTGTGCATTCCCCTTAGCATCAAGAACAATAACGGGGATGGTATTGTTTTCATTGATAACCTTCAGCACCAACCGCAAATCGGTATTCTCGTCCGCCATGTTAAGCGAGCGCATGGCTTCAGCCCAAACCTCCATCCTACTACGTTCTTCCTGCGCCAAGTCTCTGATCAGGAAATGAGACACGACAAGCGAAGCTACTGCTATCAGCACAGCTGCTACTATCAACCATATTTTAACCTGTCGTATTCTATCAGTCCAAATCATAATCGTAAGATTGGAATGCAAAGATA
>DJOI01000081.1 GCA_002439605.1 Candidatus Segatella mututuai
TAACATCGCAAGCGTGAACGTAAATGGCGAAGCTTTCAAGGTAGAGATGGAGAAAGGGGCAGAGCCAGAGAAGAAAAAGGTAGTTTTGGGCAAACCTGCTGCCGCCTCTGATGAGGCTGAGGCCACTCCTGCTGCCAATGTCAACGCAGCCAACGCTGTAAAGGCTCCTCTCCCTGGTACTATCACCAGCATCGAGGTGGCTGTTGGACAGGAAGTTAAGGCAGGCGATACCGTTGTCGTTCTCGAGGCTATGAAGATGCAGAACAACATCGAGGCTGAGAAGGATGGCAAGGTTACCGCTATCTGTGTTAAGCCTGGTCAGGCTGTGCTCGAAGAGGACGCTCTCGTTGTCATCGAGTAAATATAGCCCCCTTAAATAGAAGGACTCCATCCCAATCACACAGATTTAACGGATTTCTCAAGATAATAAAAGGTCGCAAGCAACTTTCCTGCTTGCGGCCTTTTTCTATTTCTCTCAATTTATCCCGAAATCCTTATAATATAATGTGCACGAATCTCACAGAATTCGTTCAACTTCTTACCTTTCGTCCTCACCGTCAACAGCAGCAAGTTGCTTGAACTTCTATGCAACACGGTGTTGTACCTCTGCGTGCATACCCTTCTCCCAATGGGTATCCATAGAAATTCTAAAATATGGGCAAGTCGATAACTCTTCACCATCTTCGGAACCTGCGGCATGCGAATAACATGAGCGTTCGCCGTGATGCCCCATAGCAATGATTTTCTGCATCTGATATGGGTTTATCCTGTTTAGTGGGGACTCAAGAGCTGTAAGCAAATGCGAATTCTTGAAATGCGGTTTTGTTTTTACGAGAGTTGTATAGAACTCACGCTCGAAGTAGCTATTTATGTCGCATGTACTGGTTCCATTGCATCTATCTCACTTTCAATTTTGTGCGTTTGCATGCAATAAAATTTATATTTTATCTATAAGCATCTTATTATCAATATAAAAGGCCACCTTCTCAGGCAGCCTAATACTTTTTATACAAAAACATTATGAATTCTTTATTATTAGCGAACAAGATTCTACTTTATCAAAATCTATATATCTATCTAAAAGCTTCAAACAGTTAATTCGTAAGACTGGCCACCGCCTGAGCCTTGCGACACTTGCGCTCACAATAGCGTTCGCACTGGGCACAAATGTCATAACCTAACATGGCACCTAAGATAAAGTCTTCTTCTGGTGTCAGTTGGTTAAGGGGTTTGTCTACCATCAGACGGATTGCATCCAGACACTCAGGCTTGCCAAAAAACAAGTTCAGCCTACCGTTGCCCACAGGCTGGATGATATAACTGATATTCTGACGTTGCAACCGGGTTATGGCAAAAGACTCAAATCGCTCGTTAAAGGTGAAAAGCACCATGCGGCGCACACCTTTTTTATATTCATATATATGATTCATCAGAACCTTCATGTCTGTTGGCATCACTTCTTTCTGTTGCATAATATCCGTCTGTTAGTAAAAATGACTGTACTTACAGGAGCCACCTCCTGTTCTGCTTTACATTTAAAGCGAAGGTTTGATGGCCTCGAGCCATGCATCGATGCGCTCTTCTGTCTTATCGTCCTCGTTGATGTCATCGAGAGCAAGTCCGACGAACTTTCCATCTACCACAGCATCGCTGTCATCAAAAGTATAACCATCTACAGAAACCCCTGCGAGCACATTGGCTCCAGCCTCTTTAGCGACATCGTAAAGTTCTTTCATTCCACCGCAAAAAGTATCGGGATACGACTCTGCATCGCCACACCCGAAGATAGCAACCGTCTTACCCGACAAACCTACAGACTTCAGAAGCTTTACACCATCGTACCAGTCGTCCTGCAATTCACCAGATCCCCAGGTGGAAGTTCCTAAAATAAGGTTGGCATTATCCAAGATGGTCGCCTCGCTGATGCTGGTTACATCTACTGCACTCACGCCCAACTTAGTGGCTATCGTCTCTGCTATGCTCTGGCATGTACCTGTGGAAGAGCCATAAATTACAATTGTTGATTTCATACGTTATAAATACTTTAGTTACATTCTTTCTTGTTTACGGTTGCAAAGATACAATGTTTTTCCTAATGACACAATACCTAAAAATAATGGTTTGGCATGAATACCTACATATTATGACTTGCCAAAAGGCATTTATACCAATCATGTCACAGCCTTGACTTATAGCTATACACTCAACAAAAAACTGCGGACAGATTGCTCCGCCCGCAGTTCACTCATATAATCTCTCTCTTACTTTATGACATTAAAGCCTTACTTGATGCCACGATTTACGAGGGTGGCGTTCAGCAACATCAGATACTTGCGATACTGTGAACTTGAAAGGATGACGTGCATGTACTTCAAGTCCGTGCTGATGGCCTTATCTACCATTGCCCTGCGGTCTTCGCCTTTCGCTACGGCTGCGTTCATCATCTCTGCAGTAAAGTTCTTGTGTACATCCGTTACAGCCTCTACCTGATCACAGTTCAAACCGAGAGCATCAGTCAAGCTATTCATGTTTACATTCATATTGTAAGCAGCTGTGGCTGTCGTTGCACTTGCATTCTCATCTGCTGCAAAAGTAGTTGTCATACTGAACAATGCTACTGCCAAAATCATCAATTTCTTCATAATCTTTTTACCTTTCTTTTCTTTAATTCTACATTATCCTTAATAACTTATCTCTGCGCGCATGTCTTCTTGTAAGACATTGCAAAGATACACACAAAACACTGTGTGCGCAAACATTTAAGCTGAAAAGTAAGTTTTCCATGCATTTTTTTGATATATATCAACAAACTCATCCCTATTTCACTTACATTTCGTCAGCTTTACTCCGAATTAGATAACATATCAACACCAATAGTAAATTTCTCAATTCCTTTTCCATCGAGACAAGAAGAAAAGACTTTCACGCAAGCCTCGCCAAGAATGCACTGCTATAAATATTCGTTATTTTAGAGAAATCATTCGTCATTCTCGCTAAGAATTCGTATCTTTGCACACTATTAAACATATATTCAAACCAAGATTAATGGAAGAACAGAATCATATAGACAAAGCGCTTGCCTTCATGGAAAGCCTCGAAAGATTGCACAACCAGCTCAAAGCCACTGAAGAGCAACAAAGAATAATCCTCGCCCATCTGCTCGACCTAAAGAAAAATGGTAAGACTGACTCTGAAGAGTATTGCCACACATTGCAGCAGAGCAAAGACCTACAAGACATCATCGACAAGTGGCGCCCCATATATCTGGAACGAATGGAAATGGTAAAAGACATACAAGACAAAAAAAATAACAAGAAAATCATATAAAGACAAAATAAAAATAACAAAGAACAATATGGAATCAAACAAATTCATCAGTGTATCATACCAGTTGTACGACACCACAGAAGGTAAGTCCGACCTTATCGAGCAAACAAGTGACGAACGCCCATTCATCTTCGTTAGTGGCATGGGAGTAACGCTGCCTGCCTTCGAGGAGCAGATAGCCAACCTAACAAAAGGCGAATCTTTCGACTTCACCCTTACTCCCGAACAGGCGTATGGAGCACACTACGACGAGCGTGTCATCGAACTGGAAAAGGAGATCTTTACCATCAACGGTCAGTTTGATGCCCAGCATGTACAAGTAGGTGCCATCATTCCTCTACAAAACGAGGATGGAAATCGCTTCAATGGTGTGGTATTGGAGATCGGTGACAGCAAGGTAAAAATAGACCTCAACCACCCTTTGGCTGGCAAGACACTCAATTTCAAGGGTGAGATAACCGAGAATCGGGAGGCTACTGCCGAAGAGGTGGCAGGAATGGCAAAGCTCATGAGTGGAGAAAGCCATGGCGGATGCAGCGGCTGTAACGGGCACTGTGGAGAAGGAAAATGTGGAGAAGGAAAATGCGGAGATGGACATGGCGGATGTCACTAACCCCCACTCCGCAGGTCAAACATTTAACTAAGCAAGGACTAAATACTAAATAGACAATGAGGAATACATTTGGGCATCTCTTTACCCTCACCACCTTTGGAGAAAGCCATGGAGTGGCTGTGGGCGGTGTCATAGACGGATTTCCCGCTGGCATAGAAATCGACATGGAGTTTGTGCAGAACGAACTGAATCGGCGCCGACCTGGGCAAAGCCATATCACGACGTCACGCAAAGAAGCCGACAAGGTGGAGTTTCTCAGCGGTGTGTTTGAAGGCAAGAGCACAGGAACCCCCATCGGCTTCGAAGTGCGCAACACCAACCAGCACTCGCAAGACTACGAAAATATGCGATGCCTGTTCCGCCCATCACATGCCGACTATACCTACTATAACAAGTATGGCATACGCGACCATCGTGGTGGAGGACGCTCTTCCGCCCGCATCACTATCGCCCGATGCGTAGGTGGAGCCTTGGCCAAGCTTGCCTTGCGCCAGCTGGGCATCAGCATTACCGCCTACACATCACAGGTAGGCAGCATCGCCTTGGAGCGAGATTACCACTTGTACAACCTCAGCAAGACAGAGGATAACATCGTACGCTGTCCCGATACCGCCAAAGCCAAGGAGATGGAACAGCTCATCGCCCAAGTCAAGGCCGAAGGCGACACCATCGGCGGCATCATCACATGTGTCGTCAAGGGATGCCCTGCAGGACTGGGCGAGCCCGAGTTTGACAAACTACATGCCCAGCTAGGCGCTGCCATGCTTGGCATCAATGCCGTCAAGGGATTTGAGTATGGCGAGGGATTTACCGGTGTCACGACACGAGGAAGCGAGCAGAACGACAAGTTCTTGCCAGGCTTCCATACTGCCACTAACCATAGTGGAGGCATACAGGGAGGAATAAGCAACGGACAGGATATCTACTTCAGAGTGGCATTCAAGCCCGTGGCTACCATCTTGATGGAGCAAGACACCATCGACCTGGAGGGCAACGCCACCAAGCTCACAGCCCGTGGACGCCACGACCCTTGCGTGTTGCCCAGAGCCGTTCCCGTGGTCGAAGCTATGGCGGCCATGGTCATCCTCGATAACTATCTCATGAATAAGACCGTGAGACTATAAGGAACATGAAAAGAAAAAGAAAACTCAAAAAGAAACGCATATTTACTATTTGCATCGTCATATTCATCGGCATCTCCCTGCTGACACAACGTTGTATCAGCAGTTGCTCAGACAACAAAGCATCAGTTGCCGACACGTTGCCCAAAGTTCATCTCAATGACTCACTCAACAACTCTCTTTCGGAAGGAAAGGCTTATCACGAAATGGACTCGCTTATCGAGCGATACTTGAAAAGATGGGAAATCAATGGCGCACAACTTGTCATCACCCGCAACGACTCTCTGCTGTATGCACGAGGTTTCGGATGGGCAGACAAGGAGCAAAGCATCCTAATGCAGCCATCCATGGTGATGAGATATGCCTCTGTATCGAAACTAATCACAGCGGTGGGCATCATGAAACTTTGGGAAGCCAAGAAGTTGAGAATGAGCGACAAGGTTTTCGGACCTAAGGGAATTCTGCGAGACACCTTATATAATAACAGCATCAAGGACAAGCGGTATTACGACATCACCGTAGAACAACTGTTACGCCATCAGGCAGGATTTACCAATTATGCAGGCGACCCAATGTTCTCTACCCGTTATATCATTATGCAGAACCACCTGAAGACTCCGCCCGACCACAACACGTTGCTCAAGATTCTCTTGAAGCGGCATCTGGGGTATACCCCTGGACAGGGAAAATGCTACTCCAACTTAGGCTATATGCTACTATCGATGGTTATAGAGAAGAAGAGTGGAATGAAGTATGAGGACTATATGCAGAAATATGTACTCCACCCCGCAGGCTGCTACGACATGCATATCGCAGGAACTTACTTTAAGGATCGCCGCCCCAACGAGGTAAAATACTATATGCACCAAGGCAGCGTGAATGTGTATGAATACAACAATAGTGGAAGAATGGTGCCTCGCTGCTATGGCGAGAATGATGTGCCACGACTGGCTGGAGCTGGAGCCTGGTGTGGTTCGGCAGCAGAATTGAGTCGGCTGATAGCAAGCATAGATGGAATGCCCCACGTAAAGGATATCCTCAGCAAGAAGAGCGTAGACTTTATGACCCAGGAACAGCCAGACCACCAATACTCCATCGGCTGGAACTACACACCCAAGAAAGGACGACCATGGATTCGAACAGGATCGCTTTCTGGAACCTCAGCCTTGGTTCTGAAATACGATGATGGACAATGCTGGATTCTTATCACCAACACATCGACATGGAAAGGACATGGCTTCTCCAACGATTCAATGGCTTTCTTCGAGAAGCTGCGCAAAAAGTATATGGAAACCATGCCTAAGCAGGACCTCTTCCTGCACGTTAAATAGCTAAGGAAGACCAAGCCAAAAATGGTTTCTGACAATGTAAGAAAAATATAAGAAAAAAAAATGGTTACAAACCCAAAAAAGGATACACTCTTCGAAGAGTGTATCCTTTTTTGGGTTTGTAACTTGACATTACTTGTTCAATATCTTAGAATGTGTATTTCACACCAATCTGCCCACGCCAGCGGCTGTAGTAGTCGCTATAGTACTTAATAGGTTCTGTAGAATCATTATCAAACTGGAACTTACCGTTGTCCTTATAAGTAATAGGAGCAACAAACTCGCTGTTATAGCTGCTGCCGTAAGTATGTCCCCACTTGTCATTGAGCAGGTTGGCAACGTTGAGAATGTCCATGGTAACCTCCAAGGCATGAATCTGCTTACCCACCTTGATACCAAACTTCTGACCGAAGTGGAAATCGAAATGTCCCTCAAAAGGCAAGTTGTCCGCATAACGCTTGTAGTACTCGCCGCGATGATCCTTCAAGTAAGGAGTATTGGCCAGCCAAGTCTTCAAGTTGGCACGCTGCTCTTCAGCAGAATACTTCACTGTTACGTTGTCAGCCTGCATAACGGGTTCAAACGACATCTTGTCAATCTGAGCATCTGTAGGGATGAAAATCAAGTCGTTGCTTGCGCCATCGCCATTGATATCACCATTATAATAGAGTGAGTAAGGAGCACCGCTCTGACCCTGATAGATCAAACCAACTGTTGTCGTGAAGAGCTTGCTGGGTCCCCAATTGAGATGATAGAAGGCAGAAGCCTTGACAAGGTGAGGCACATTGAAGGCGCTGTTTGCCATCTCAGGATCGTTACTGAAACGATATGTGTGATTGTTACGCCAGTTGCTCTGAGCCACAGAAGAGATGGAACTGCTGATAGCCTTTGCCTTGGTGAAAGTGTAAGATGCATTCAGGTCGAGCCCGAAGTCAAAGTGTTTGGTTGCAGACAAAGACAAGTTGTAAGAATAACCCTTGTTGGTATTGCGCAAAGCATAGATGTTGCTGAACTTGCCCGCAGAAGCCACCTTATGGTACATCGGACGGCTCTCCCAAGACAGGTCGGACACCTGACCCAAGGTCTGCCCTGTTGCCTCGTAAGCTATATTCTGATAATAGATATCATTCAAGTTCTTGCTGAAGATAGCCTCCGCAGTCCAATCGATGCCCAATGCCTGGAAGTCGAAACCTAAGTTGACACGCATGTTCTGGGCAAACTTGAAGTTCTTGTCGAACACATTTACCAACTGGCTGCCAGAGGCGTTCAGACGTTCCGCATTCTGGTTCTGCTTGTTAGGATCTACGATAAGAGCCACATTGGCATTATTCTTCACTGAGTAAGAAGAGAACTGCACACCTGTGTTGGTGAAATTGTTGCTCAACCATACGAATGGAATGCGACCGGTAAACATACCGACACCTCCACGAAGGATATACTTATGATTGTTCTTAATATCCCAACGGAAACCTACACGAGGACTCCACATAGGGGTACTGGAGAGCTTATGGTTGGTACGGTAATCGTAACCTTCAGCTGCTGCCCATTCATTGAACTGAACATTCTCTGTAGGAGTATCAAAAAACAAGGGAATCTCCATACGAAGACCATAGGTAAGCTGGAAGTTGTTGGTAGCGTCCCACTTGTCCTGCGCATAAAAGCCCAACTGGCCTGCGCCAAATGATGGTGCCCAGAGCGAACTTCCTGTCACATCCTTGTTGGCCGTGGTGTAGTAGTAGTTCTTGATCAACTTGCCGTCATGTTCAGGTTCTCTAATATACTTGAAGAAGTCGGATGGAGAATCGAAGTAATAGCAACCATAGAGATTCTGTATGAAGAGATTCTCAAATTTGTAGAACTCGTTGTGAGTACCAAAAGTAAAGGTATGGTTGCCACGATACCATGTAAAGTTGTCCTCGAAGGTAAAGATGTCCTGATCGAGGCTGTTGGCCATAGAAGAGTACTCATTACCGATATTGACAGTTCCATTGCCTACATTATAAATAGTTACAGAAGGAGCTGCTGCACCCGAACTTCGACTGTCGCGAACGCGAACGTATGACAAACGAGCCTCATTACTGGTGTATGGAGAAAGGCGGCTCTGCAACTCTGCCGCAAAAGAATGAGTCTTGGAAGAAAACTCATAAAGATGGTCGGCAGTATTCAAAGTTGCCATGCCACCCAAGCCCAACAACTGTTTGGCATCAACATAACTCCAGCGAATAGAGAACTTATTGAAGTCATTGATGTTCCAATCGAGTTTCAATCCACCCTTCTGGCTCTTTATGTACTTGTCCTTAGCGGCCCAAGTGCCCTGATAGTCATAGTCGTCATGAGTTTTGCCCCACTCTTTGTAAGCATCAAGGATTTGCTGTGCAAGGTCGGAATCAAACTTAGCGCCCTCACTATCGAAAGTATACTGAGTAGGATAAGACTTATTGGTATTCTCGTAGTTGGCAAAGAAGAACAACTTGTTCTTGACAATAGGGCCACCCAAGGTGAAGCCGAAGCGCGTTTCCTTCTCCTTGTCGTAAGGATTAGACATGGTGCCATCCTGCATCTTGTAGTGACGACCTACTAAATCTTGGTTGTTCCCATCAAAATAGGCACTTCCATGAAACACATTCGTACCACTCTTGGTAACCGCATTAATGGCACCACCAGTAAAACCTCCCTGACGAACATCAAAAGGAGCCACATTGATCTGAATCTGATCGATAGTCTCCATAGATACAGGTTGAGTACCTGCCTGACCGCCGTTGCTGCCATTGGATGTCAAACCGAACACGTCGTTGTTCATCACACCATCAATCTGGAATGAGTTATAACGATTGTTGGTACCAGCAAAAGACATGGCACCCGACTGGCCATTGGTAGCCACCTGCGCATTCATGCGGGCAATATCAGCAATACTGTGGCTGATACTTGGCATCTCAGCAATCTGCTGTGCATTGATGCTCTGCGCAGCACCTGTCTTGGTACCATTGAGTCCGGCCTTACCCGACACGACGACTTCCTGCAACTCACGAGCATTCTCCTGAAGAGAGCAAGACAAGTTCTGGCTCTCTCCCAAGTTCAAAGAAACATTCTTGAACGTCTTAGACTGATAGCCAATGTAAGACACTTCTACATTGTAAGGACCACCAGGACGCATACCCTGGATGGAGAAACGGCCATCCTTGTTTGTCACTGCACGATAAACCGTTCCTGACGGCTGGTGTGTTGCTGTCACCGTAGCACCGATGACTTCCTCGCCCTGCGATGTCACCTTACCGCTTATACCAGATGTGGTAACCTGTGCCATAGCCACCGAAACTACGAGCACCAGCATAGCGATAAGCAAATGCAATCTTTTCTGCATACTAAAAAACGAAAATTAGTTAATAATGAGGAAGCTGTAAACTCCCTATTTTACAATTATGCTGCAAAATTAAACAAAATTTTCGATATAGATATTACATGGACATGAAAAAAGAGCTTTTTACGCAAAAAAATCCACACTAACGCTTTAGTGTGGATTTTATCTTGCTTTTAGTCTTTACGAAGCCATATTCGCATCACTTTACGGCGGATTGCTATCATATTGAATACCGATACGATCAAGAACAAAACCATTCCCAAGGCGACAGCGGGCCACATGGCACCTTCCTCTATATTGGGATACAGGGCTTCTATAAAATCCATGTAATAATCACGAATGAAGAATAATATGCACCATGCCACAAGGAGCACCACCACATTGAGAACTATGGTGAGACAAAGATACGGCATTGCCACGTTGCCTGGACTATAACCTATGAGCAAGAGGTTCTCCAACTTGGAGGAGTTCTTCTGTACCAACAGATAGATGCTGAGCATCAAGATATAGAAACTGAGAACCGAGATGACCAAACCTATCACCATGACCATCGATACTATCATCTTCAAGAAATAGGTAGTCTTCTCGGCATCCAACTTGTCGGTTTCCACCTCATATCCATTATCTTCAAGATACTTGGTGATGTTTTCATCGGCAGGATTGCCCACCTCCACAATGAGTCGTGTGGGGTCACTATGGTTGTCGGGCGCAAACTCATGGTTGCTCCAGTCCATAAATGCCTGAGGTACAAGTATTGTATTGAGTCGGGAAGAAAAGCCTATGACTCTTCCTTTGAACTGTTCCTTCTTTCCACCAGCCTGAATGAAGATATGAAAGTCTATCATCCCCATCAACCCGTCGCTGATCTTTGGAAGCGAATGGCTCTGGGCAAAGCCGAAGTTATACATATTAATATATGTACGCGGGAGGATGATGGGCACTTCCTGACTGCCAGGCTCATACTTCCAGTCCTTGAGAGGCACATCAACAAAACCATCCGGCACGCTTTCAAAAAAGAGTTCGCTATTGAGCACATTCACCCCATTGACCCCCATCGAGGCATCCACCTTGTACTCGGTAGAGGTAAACTTGCCCACTTTCTTTACGAACTTTTGCGAGGATATGTCGTCCACATCACTTCCCGAAAAAGTATTGGTACGGCCACTGATCGTGTTGCCCATACCTATCTTTTTGCTCATTATCAGATAGTCGGCTTTCATAAAACTATCTTGCTGAGTAAAGACAGGCAATACATCCTTGTAGAACTGAAAGCCGAAAAGAACGATAAGCATACCAAAAAGATTGGCAAAGGCAAAGCCCGCAAACTGCGGTATGCTAATATGCTGACGTAATAATTTCCAAACGAGTTTCATTACACCTTTATTATATATTAATGTACGAGTACTACTAAGTTATATCTCTACAGCATCAAGGTCTTCTCGTAAGGCAAGTCCATATGCTTTCCTATACTGGTAACAATGACGCCCGCACCTTGTGCCTTGGCCTCTTCCATCATGATGTCGCCCATAATACGAGAGTTGTTGTCATCAAGGTGACTGATAGGCTCATCTGCAAGAAGAAAATCGAATGGTTGGCAAAGAGAGCGAATCATAGCCACACGCTGCTGCTGACCAAACGACATACATCCAATCTTAGCATCCACCTTGTCGGCTATTCCCAACATATCAAACCACTCAAGTATCTGCTGGCGACTCTTGAAGCCTGTAAGTTTGTTCTTAATTTCCACATTTTCCATCGCTGTAAGCTCTGGAAACAAACGCAATTCCTGAAACAGATGACTGATATGGAACTTGCGCATCTCCACCCAATTGGCCACCCCGTAGGCGGCTGTATCATCCCCATCAAACATCACGCTGCCACTATAATCGTGACGATAGCCAACCACATAACTGCAAAAGGTACTTTTGCCTTTTCCACTGTCGGCCTCTACAAGATAAAGATGCCCCTTCTCGAAAGAGACATCCTGACTCCATATCTCCGAATGAAGGTCATCACGCTGCGCAAAGACCTGCGGGAGTACGGAACGAAAGTTGATCGTATTCACTTTTATATTGTATATGTTTAAAGTTCCATGTTGTATACCTACGCTTTTTATTTCAGAGTATAGACTACGGCTTTTAGCTGCCCAAACAATGGCGACAAAAGTCCTGTCACCGCCCGCAAGGCTTTACCGCCAGAGCCCGCCTCATCCAAATTGACCACCATCACCATTTTCTGCCCTTTTATCATTTTCTGGATTCGCTGGTCGATGGGATGATTGGAGGGAAGGATTGAATATTCCGCCGAAAGTTGATCATTTCCGCTAAAGAATTGATTGTCATCAGACACACCGAAGTAAAAGCAAGTCTTGCCACTTGTATAGCAATAGGCGTTTTTCTTCCAATTGCCTATGGTGCTTCCCTTGGGACACGACTGTTTCCAGTAGTCTATATCAGAAAGCCATTTGGCATGACCCAGTCTTGCCGCCATCGTCATCTGCATGTTGTCAGTGCTCAATGAAGGCATTACTATGGCCATATCACCATCCACACTCCGAATAATATTATCCATATCGATGGCCGCATTGATGCCCATCAGTAGAGTCTGCAATCCCTGGTTGCTCTGTACCAAAGGCAAAAAACGATTGCCGTCCACATTCATGAAGATGCCAGCCATAGCATCATCAGGCATACTTTTCACATAGTCACCCTTGATCGGGCGATAAACAGCCATCGACTGCTGCAAAGCCTGGTTGATGGCTTTGTTGAAAGAGAATGTCTTGCCAGCTATCTTCAGAATGCCATTCTCTACTTGCATGCCAGCAGCTATCACTATCTGCGATGCATCAGCATTCTTTGGAGCTCCAAGCGTGAAAGGTGCTACAAACTTCTCGGGCAGAGCCTGTGCCTGGGCTACCATGGCTATAGGTGAGTCGATACTGCCGAGTCGAGCAAACAATTTGGATGACTTGATGCCAGCCTCCTCGTCGGATTTAAGAAACCTAACCATCTGTCTTTGCATGTCGGCACGGGCATCTGCCACTACAGGCCCCATAACAAGCAGAGCCTCCGAAGAGAAGCCTACCAGCCAAGAGTTTTTCAATACCGCAAAATGGAAGCCCTTGCGCTCTTCCACTTCTGTACAAATATGTTTTTTGGATAATTGAGTGAGCCAGCTATTGACATTGTCTTCATCGGCAACCTTGGCACAAAGTCCCAAGTTACCTTCCATCGTCTCAAAGAAATAAAGCTTCTCGGCAACATCGATGCCACAGTCTGACACATTATCCACATGCAACACCGACTTCAGAATGTTCTCTTTGTCCACTCCCTTGCCACCACCATCTGCCATTTGCATGTCTACAGAAATTATCGCTGTGCTCTTGGATGGTATGGCATTCAAATAATCGTTGCCCGAGCAAGCTGTCATCAGCACAATTTGCAAAAGTACTATGGCATAAAGACAAACATCTTTTATTTTCATCATAATCTTTTTACACATAAACACTCTCTACCGCTATAAACGACGAGCCAAATTGACCATTGTCACTGCCACCAAACCAGCCGTCTCTGTACGAAGCCTGCTGGTGCCCAATGTTACCGACTCGTATCCAGCCTCGACGGCCATACGCACCTCATCAATCGAGAAATCTCCCTCTGGGCCAATGAGTACCGTTACATCAGCCACATTAGGACTGGCTTTCATCAGTTCCGCAAAGAGGTCTTTCTTCGCAATTTCCTCATAGCAATGACAGATAAATTTCCTGCCCTTGCGGGGGGTATTGATGAAGTCGCAGAAGCTCACCATCTGATTGACGACAGGTTTCCACGCCTTGTGACTTTGCTTGACAGCAGAGACGATGATTTTATCAAGCCTTACGGTCCGCATCACCTTGCGTTCTGAAAACTGGCTACTGAGGAAAGAGAGTTCATCAAACCCCACCTCGGTAGCTTTCTCCGCCATCCACTCGATGCGATCCATCATCTTGGTTGGAGCTATGGCCAAGTGGACATGTCCACGCCAAGCAGGCTGCTGTGGCATCACCTCCTTCACCTCGTACAAACAACGTTTAGTTGTTGCCAATGTCACCTCCGCACGATAGAAGTTACCCCTTCCATCCATCAGGTACACCTCGTCACCGCTCTTGATGCGCAACACTCTCAAGGCATGGAGAGCCTCATCCATCGGCATCTCAGTCGCGGTAGCCGCATCAGGCACATAAAAAAATCTTGTCTCTTTCATTAGTCAGTCTTTAGTTGGTTGCCTGGTTTACCACCCTCGGGATGTCGTTTCTTCAACTCATCACGCAAACTGGAAGCCATTTCGTAATTTTCATTCTCTATGGCTATACGCAATGACTCCTCCAACATCTTGTCGGTGACAACATTCACAGGAACTGCCATTTGCGTGAAATTAGAATTATATTCAGCAGACTGCAAAGTCATCAATTTGAAATCGACAAAGATCTGTATGCCAGTAACGAGCGACAACAAGATGCCATCCGTACAGCGTATATCAACCTTTTCACCAGTCTCTGTGTTGCGAAGGCAAGACAGATACTTGCCCTCATGCAAAGCATAAATTTCCAGACGATAGTCGGCAGCAAATGACAAAGGCATCAATTCTGCCAACACTTCGGGAAGCAACTTCCTTCTTTCCTGTATCATGTTGGGATCCATACGCAGACGCAGCTGATATGCCTGATGGCGATCACAAGGTATCACCAACTGACGTTTCTCCGCCTCATCTACGAGCACCGCCAACACCAGATTGTCGGAACCCAATATCTGGGATAAACCTTTGAATTTTAATTTCACATAGCACATTTTCTTTCAGTTTTATTTACCCTGCCGATTCTTAGAAATACGACTAAGCTTTCTTCGGTCTGAATATAACAGCAAATGATACTGCCACAACTAAGGCGTAACCAGCAAAGATAAGCCAGCATGGCGACCACTGAGTCACGCCGTTAACATCTGTATAACTATTGACAACTGCCTGAGCCGATAGGGTTCCTACGGTTGCACCAATGCCATTGGTCATCAACATGAAGAGTCCCTGGGCGCTGGAACGGACGGAAGGATCGGTCGTCTTATCGACAAACAGAGACCCCGAGACATTGAAGAAGTCGAACGCAACGCCATAAACCAACATAGAGAGCACAAACATCCATACTCCGCTGCCAGGGTTTCCCACTCCAAAGAGACCGAATCGCAACACCCACGCGAACATGGCTATCAGCATCACATTCTTGATGCCATAACGATTCATGAAGAATGGTATCAAAAGAATGCAGCAAGTCTCGCTAACCTGAGAAAGTGAAATAAGAATATTGGCATGGTTCACGCCAAAAGTACCAGCATACTGTGGATCTGCTCCAAACGAGGTGATGAAAGGATTGGCAAAGCCATTGGTTATCTGTAAGCTTACGCCCAACAGCATGGAGAAGATGAAGAAGATAGCCATGCGCTTCTCCTTGAACAGGGAGAAAGCACGCAATCCGAAGGCATCCATAAAACTTTTCGCCTCACCCTTGGCACTGACAGGACACGCGGGCAACGTAAAGGTATAAAGGAACAGAATGCAACTAACCACACCTGAAGCTACAAACTGATTCTGATTGGGCTGGAATCCCATCAAATCGACAAACCACATCATACAGATGAAGCCTATCGTTCCAAACACACGAATCGGAGGAAAGTCTTTTACCGTATCCATACCCGCAAGAGTCAAGGCATTGTAAGCCACAGAGTTGGTCAAAGCCAACGTTGGCATATAGAAAGCCACACTGAGCGTGTAAATCCAAAATACCATGCCAAGATTACCAGTCATTCCCATATAGGCGGCACCAAACATAGAGAGAGCAGCCATGAGATGGCAGAAGCCCAGCAACCTTTGCGCCGGCACCCAGCGATCGGCCACAATACCCATAAGAGCAGGCATAAAAATAGACACTACGCCCTGTACGGCATAAAACCATCCTATCTGAGATGCCATTCCTACCCTTCCCAGATATGTGCCCATAGATGTCAGGTAAGCTCCCCATACTGCAAATTCAAGGAAGTTCAACAACGCTAAGCGTACTTTCAAGCTCATTTTGGTAATCGTATTTTTTTGTTCTCGCAGATTCCGGATAGTTGTTGTCAACTTCCGACACATACGAAATTTGAGTTATTTATATAACTGCAAAGGTAACGAATATTATCGAAACAAAAACAAAAAATAGAAAATTATCTGTTCCAACACGGGATATTTAACAAATTATGAGTAATTTTGCAGTCAGTTTAATCATATAAGAAAGGGATGTTATTCAGTTTTTTTGTTACTTGCAACAAGATCGGTGCCTTTACCTTGGGAGGAGGCTATGCCATGATTCCCATCATGGAGAGAGAGTTTGTCGACCGCCACAAGTGGATGGACAAACAGGAGTTTATAGACATTATGGTGGTGGCACAAGCCACACCAGGCATTTTTGCCATTGATATGGCAAGTCACATCGGATACAAGCTGCGCGGAATATGGGGAGGCATCGTAGGTGCCATAGGCATTGCACTGCCTTCCATCATAGCCATCATCATCATAGCCATGTTTTTCAGACAGTTCAAGGACAACTACTGGGTTGAAAAGTTTTTTGCCGGCATCAGACCTGCAGTGGTAGCACTCATCGCCGCTCCTTGCTTCAAGATGGCTAAGACGGCCAACATCAACCGCTATAACTTTTGGATTCCCATCGTGGCTTGTGCCCTCATCACCCTGTTGGGCGTTTCGCCCATCTACGTCATCATCGCTGCCGGCGTGCTGGGGTTTCTGTATGGAAAGGTTGTTAAAGGTAAAAAGGTAAAAAGGTAAAAAGAACAAAAAAAATGCTATTTCTCAAATTATTTATCATATTCACCAAGATAGGCACCTTCAATTTCGGAGGAGGCTATGCCATGCTCTCGCTTATCCACAACGAGACTGTCATCAAGAACCATTGGCTCACCAACGCCGAGTTTACCGACATCGTGGCCATCAGCCAGTCTACCCCAGGACCTATCGGCATCAACTGTGCCACTTACGTGGGTTACACTTCCACCCTGCATGCAGGCTATCCCGAATGGGCTGCCATATTGGGAGCCATACTCGCCAGTCTGTCTATCATGTGGCTACCATTCATCATCATGATTATGATCAGTCGCTACCTCATCACCCACAAGAACTCCCCCATCGTACAGGACATTTTCTCGGGACTCCGTCCTGCCATCATTGGCCTAATAGCGGCAGCAGCCATCCTGCTGATGAACAAAGACAACTTTGGCTCGCCCAACGACAACCCGATGCTCTTTGCGCTGAGCATCGGCATCTTTGCCTTGGCTTTTTACTTCACCCGATTTCGTAAGACCAATCCGATTCTCGTAATGCTGTGCTGTGGCATCATAGGATTGATATTCTTCTAAAAATTAAATATAGAAAAAATGATGATTGCTGTAAAAAAATAGTATACATAGCATTACTGATGCTGTGCCTCGCATGCCCAGCCCTTTCATTGGCCAAAGGTAAGTATCATTTCAAAGTCGAAAACTCCCAGGATGGTCTTCGTCTCGTAAAATGGGTGGGAAAGGACTCTGTCGTTGATTTCAATGACATCCCAAACCTCCAAAAAGTAAAAGTTATAGGCGAAAGAGCTTTTGAGATGAACAAATATATCAAGAGGGTTGTGCTTCCTGACGGTTTGCAGACGATAGAGAAACGCGCTTTCAACACTTGTGAGAATCTTCAAACTGTCAAGATTCCTAATACCGTCAGGTATATAGGCAACAGTGCTTTTAATATGGATAGGAAATTGGAGTTGAGCTCTTTACCTGATAGTCTTCGAGAAATCGGAGAATGGACTTTAAAGAATGAGTTGACGAAAGATGTAACCAAGACCATGAGTCTATTGGACATGGGCTTGTCTTATCAGAAGAAAGCGGTAAAGGTTTCCCTTGACATCAGAAACATTCTGAACCAGCATCATTATGGATACACTATCTACAGTTCCGTCAATACCTTCACGTATAACTATCAATTAAGAGGAAGAGAGTGTGTCTGCTCTATTAAATTAACGATGTAAAGCAGCCCGACCCTAGAGCAATTATTCTCCTAAATAAAAACTCCCTCATTCAGAGCAACCAAAGTTGCCTCGAATGAGGGAAGAAAAAAAATTGATTGTCTCACGACAACCAATCTTTCTATTAACCTTAATAATCTAATACCATGAAAAACACGTTGCAAAATTACTACTTTTCTTTAGATCTCCAAATATTTATACCGAAAAATCGTATGTATTTAACTTCTATTAAAAGTTCTCCCATTCCAATTAAATTTTGTTTGCGCTTTTATGACATTTATAAGTTTCTTGTCTTCCGCAGAAAGAAGTGGCAAGGCAAGACGAAAGACAATGGCATTCTCATGTTGCATCAACAATGCACTCATCATCCTGGGCTCTACCATCGCCTTGAGTTCTTCAAAACGTGACATACTCATTGTATCAGGTCTTTGCAACAGACTCTCACAAACTCCTTGCAAGTCTTCTCCGTCATAACAACGAGCCAAATCGAGTTGCCGCCACTGTTGGTCAAAGAACATCACCTCACTCTCCTTCTCTGGTGCTGCCAATGTTCTGACCATACAAATGATAGAGTCGCCATCAGTCTGTGGCAACACTTTCATTTGCAAGGTACAAACCCTATTGAGCCTCACCTGCATGAAATCATTAGTCAGCGTATCCAAGACGCTTGTATCGCCCAACAAGGTTGTGACCTCTGCCTTTACTTTCATATCCTGCAATTCAACAAACTCCACTCGCATATTCTGCGAAAGGACAGGAACTAAGGAATCGGGCATTGACACCCAGAGTTCTCTCAGCGACTTGGCTTGCGCCGCAAATGCCACAACAAAGACTAAGAGTACAAAAAATATCTTCTTTCCGTTCATATCTGTTATTTACTTTATTTACCACAAAAGTACGGAAAAAAAACATAATCCACAAGTTTTCTCCTGTTTTTCTGTATTTTTCACATGCCAAACACTGCTAATTCAACCTTTAGTCCGCTTTATTCACAGGAGCGTTAAGTTTTCATAAGTTGTATCGAACTGAATATATGCGCACACACGTAAGATTTTTTTCGATAAAAACGTATCAATGTATCATTATTGACGCTAAAATATTTCTTATATATTTGATTTTATGAATATTATAAACAATGATACTTCTCTGTAAATCTCCTAAAAAGTATCAGCGAAGTATCATAAAAGACTCATTTTTCTGTAAAAATCTATGCTTTTCTAACTAAGATTTGGGTCAAGCTGCATCAGCTACTGCTTCACCCCCGTCTGATGAAAGACGAATGCATCCACTACCTCGCCGGTCTCAACAACGACGAGCCATCTATGACCAAGGCTTGGTCCCTCAGTGAACAAGCCTTGGTCCTTCAGTGAACAAGCAGTGGGGCATCGGTGAACAAGCAGTGGGCAACATGTGCCCAAAAAGCGTTCGCGAATTTGGGCAAAGCTTATCTTATTTTCTAAATCTTATTTCTAAATCTTATTTCCTTCCTTAGGGAATACGACCGTAGGTCTGTAAGTCTTGGCCTCCTCGAAGTCCATCAAAGCATAAGCTATAATGATGACGGTATCGCCCACCTGTACCTTGCGTGCCGCAGCACCATTGAGGCAGATGCAACCGCTACCACGCTCACCTTTAATAATATATGTCTCCAAGCGTTCACCATTATTGTTGTCTACTATCTGGACTTTCTCGCCTGCAATTAAACCTGCGGCATCCATCAAGTCCTCGTCTATCGTAATGCTACCCATATAGTTGAGATTAGCCTCCGTAACCGTCACACAATGGAGCTTACTTTTCAAAACTTCTATCTGCATTGTTTGTTTCTTGTTAAAACAACATCTTATTTCTAATACCAGAACAGAACATTATCCCTTATACTTGATATGGTCGATGAGACGGATAGGAGTCTTGCCACAATATACAGTGATGCAACCTACCACGTAGGTGCTGTCGTCCCAAGAGGCCACATCCTGCAAGGTATCACCATCCACAATCTCGAAATACTCTACCTCCAAGCCGTCGACAGCATTGATGTCGGCTACCACCTTGTCGTGGGTTTCCTTCACGCTGTGAGTCTTGGCATACTCCAAGCTCGCCTTCAGGGCCTTGTATATGTTGGGAGCTATGGCACGCTCGTCGGGAGCCAATAGGGTATTGCGGCTGCTCTTGGCCAATCCGTCCTCATCGCGAATGATAGGACACTCCACAATCTTGACATCGCTGCCAATATACTTCACAAGTTGCTTGACGACAGCTATCTGCTGCCAATCTTTCTCGCCAAAATAAGCTCGGGTAGGACGAACAATGTAGAACAAACGGCTCACCACCTGGCACACGCCGTTGAAATGACCTGGGCGCTTGGCGCCCTCCATCACTGTAGAGACAGGAGGAAACTCGAAGTGACGCTCATCCGGCACAGGATACATCTCCTTAACCGATGGTGCGAAGACATAATCTGCGCCACAAGCCTCCACGAGTTTGCAATCGGCTTCGAGTGTACGAGGATAACGTTCCAAGTCACCCTGATCGTTAAACTGAGTAGGATTCAGAAAAACCGAAACCACTGTCACGCCGTTCTCTTTCACACTTCGCTTTACGAGAGAGGCGTGGCCCTCGTGAAGCGCTCCCATAGTTGGTACAAGACCGATTTCCTTACCCTCCTTGCGAACTGCGAACAGCTCATTCTGGAGGTCAACAATCTTATCAAATACTTTCATTGCTTAATTTGTTTTCGGGGTGCAAAATAACAACTTTTTTCTTAAATAAAAAAGAAATATCATAAAAATATACCTATAAAGCAGTCGTTTTTCTTGTTTTCGTGAAAAAGTTGGCTTAATCTGAAGATTTTTTTGTACCTTTGCACCAATTCGTAAGAATAAAATTACAACTATGGCAAAGAAAGTATTATTCATCAATCAGGAGATTGCCCCATACGTGGCAGAAAGCCACATGTCAGTAATGGGACGTGAGTTACCTCAGAAGATGCAGGAAGCAGGCTTCGAGATTCGCACATTCATGCCCAAATGGGGCACCATCAACGAGCGCCGCGGTCAGCTACACGAAGTCATTCGCCTGTCTGGAATGAATCTTATCATCGACGATACCGATCACCCTTTGATTATAAAGGTGGCTTCTATCCCTGTCACACGACAACAAATATACTTCATCGACAACGACGACTATTTCAACAATCGCCAAATGGGCATCGACGAAACAGGCAAAGAATATACCGACAATGGAGAGCGCGCCATCTTCTTTGCAAGAGGTGTGCTCGAGACTGTCAAGAAGCTACGGTGGCAGCCCGATGTCATCATCTGTCAGGGTTGGATGAGCGCTGTGGCTCCACTATATATCAAGACCGCCTTTGCCGAAGAGCCATCCTTCGCCAACGCAAAGGTCATCTCGGCCCTCTACACCAACGAGTTAAAAGGCAAGCTGGGCGACAACTTCGCAAACTGCGTTGATTTCCGTGAAGCCAAGTCGGAGTTGCTCAAAGGCTACAAAACTCCTTTCGACTTCACAGAATTGGGCAAGTTGGCCATCGACTACAGCGATGGAGTCATAGAAGGTGATGCCAATGCCGCTGAAATATTGTGCGAATATGCCGCCGATAAGAAAAAGCCTTTGATGAAATTTCCTGGAGATGACTATACTGAGGCCTACAAGAACTTCATCAACGAAGTTTGTCCCGACGAATAAACAAACCAAAGATATCAAATTAGTTCAAGGATAATGAAACTATTTAAGATAACCACACTGGTCATCGCAGCCTTCATTATGGCATCATGCGATGACACGACAGACTCTATAGGTCAGACTGTTACAAACAGAGTAGACGGACTCAACATATCTGATGCGCGCTACAATGTGATAACAGAATCGACAGCCACAGGACCTGTGCTCAGCAACAACAGCAATGGCATCATAGGTATGGTAAAAGATCCTGAAACAGGCAACTATGTCACGGGCAACTACATGGCACAGTTTTCTACCCTTTCCTCTTTCGAGCTCGACACATTAGACTATATACGCTATGCCCACGGTGGTGAATACAAAGACGGAGTATACACGGGCGGAAAGGTAACTGCCGACTCATGCTACTTGCTCGTTAACTACGAGAGTTCTTACGGTGACACCCTCGCTCCCATGAAGGTGACTGCATACGAGATGAGCAAGCCTATGGAGGAAGGACAAAACTACTACTCAGACTTTGATCCCATTGCGAATGGATACGTAAACACAGCAAACTGCTACAAAGCATCAACCACCTACTCGCTGAAAAACAAATACTTCAAGATTTACCTCAACAAGCCCTACACAGCCAAGGACGGCACTAAGTACGACAACTATGGAGCCTACTTGATGAACATGCGCAAAGAACATCCTGAGTATTTCAAGAATAACTACCAGTTTGTTCACAACGTGTGCCCAGGCTTCTACATCAAGCACGAGGCGGGCATCGGAAACATGGCAAAGGTAAACATCATGCAGTTGATATTCTGCTGGGAACGCTGGAAGAACATCAAGTCGTATGACGGTCTGCGCGACAGTACAGAGAAGAGGAACTACTCTTACCCCTTCTTCAGTACACAGGAAGTACTGCAAACCAACTACATAGAGAACGACCAAAGTAGCATCAACGACATGTTGACGCATACCGACTGCACCTATATCAAGTCGCCAGCAGGCATTTATACCACAGCGACATTGCCCGTTGAAGACATCATGCGAGGACACGAGAACGACACGTTGGCATTAGCCTCCGTCACTTTCCCAAGAATGAACAACAAGGAGAGCGACGACGAATATACTTTTGCCACACCTGCCAACATTCTGATGATACCAGTAGACAGCCTGACAAGCTTCTTCGAGCACGACGACATCACCAACTACCGTACATCCTATACAGCAGCCTACAACTCGAGCAGCAGCTCAACACCAAAGAATGCCTACACTTTTAGTAACATCGGCAATCTGATAACAGAGATGTACAAGGTACCCGTGGCTCAGCGAACAGCCAACTGGAACAAGGTGGCACTTCTGCCCGTAAGCATCAGCTACGTGACACGAGACTCCTACCAGTATGTAAGCAAGATAACCCATGACATGGGGCTTTCCACCACTCGTCTGTTCAAGGGTGACAATTCCACCGACAGCGAGGGAAAACCCACGAGCCCCATACAGGTAAAGGTTATCTACAGCAAATTCAAAGAATAGGCACTATATTTATAAAAAGGTATATACCATATAATATATATAAGCACAGCATTCCATTTTTAAGTGGACGTTCGGAAGTAGTATTTAAAATATAGTAAGCATGGCTGACAATTTCCTGGAACGTCATCGCGAACAGTACGAAGCACGAAAGGCAGCATGGCTCAGAAAGAAGAAACACTTTCCTAAACTGAAAGCCAAGGCTGCCTTTCAGCGTCCTGAGGACGAAGCACTGTAAAGCAAATGACAAGCAAAAAAAAGATAGTGGAGAAAGCAAGCGCCATGGCACAATATGGCGAAAAGCACCACTATCTTGACATGTATCAAAAAATCGCACGTTTTCATATCTTTGTCATGTATTTGTGACGGATATTCCATAAAATGGCATTACCTTTGCACTCGAAAAGATAAGATTGTTTTAAAGGATAATGTTAAACAGAGGTTCAAAGGGAATCTCCTAAAAAGAAAGGAAAAGACTATGATTACAGCAATGGTATTATTGGTTGTAGGTGCTATGGTAGCACAGGCAATCCATGTAAACAACAAGATTGAAATGGGCAAGTAAAATAAAATTTCACACGATTAAGCCCATAGTATTAACAAAAAAAGAAAGGATAACAATTATGAAAACAAAGATTATGAAAATGATGAAGCGCATTGTCGCAAACTACATGTCGGCCATGAACAACTATGGCGAGGCATTGCTCAGAGGCAAAGGTTTGAATTGCGCATAAACAAAAAGCAAATAAGCAATAAAGAGAGAGGCGTGCAAGTAGAAAAATACTTGTGCGCCTTTTTTGGCAAATAATCAGCCAAACATTTGCTTCTTTCCTGCAGAATGATTAACTTTGCAGACAATATGAGAATAGATATTATCACCGTTTTACCAGAAATGCTGGAAGGCTTCTTCAATGAGTCCATCCTTGCAAGGGCGCAGAAGAAAGGTCTCGCCGAGATTCATCTACATAATTTGCGTGATTACACATCGGATAAATGGAGGCGTGTCGACGACTACCCATACGGAGGAAGTGCTGGTATGGTAATGCAGTGTGAGCCTATCGACCGTTGCATCTCTTCCCTCAAGGCAGAACGCGACTACGATGATGTCATCTATGTGTCGCCAGATGGAGAGACCTTCAACCAGAAGATAGCCAACGAGATGTCGATGCAAGGTAATCTCATCATCCTCTGCGGCCACTACAAAGGTATCGACCAGCGAGTGCGCGACCATCTCATCACAAGAGAAATTTCCGTGGGCGACTATGTGCTGACAGGAGGCGAATTGGCAGCAGCCATTATCTCTGATGCTGTCATCCGACTCATACCTGGTGTAATCAGCGATGAACAGAGTGCATTGTCCGACTGCTTCCAGGACGACATCCTCGCCGCACCTATCTATACACGACCTGCCGACTACAAGGGATGGAAAGTACCCGAGATACTGCTCAGCGGCAACGAGGCAAAGGTAAGACAGTGGGAGTTCGACCAGGCGATGGAGCGGACAAGAAGACTGCGCCCCGACCTGTTGGGAGAAGAATAGAAACAATCAACATAAATCATTAACTTTTAAGACTCATTATTATGGCTAATTATGCAGAAAAGCCCCAGATGGGATTTATAGAGGCATGCAAGACCGCATGCCAGAAAATGGTAACTTTCAAAGGAAGAGCACGTCGCTCTGAGTTCTGGTGGGCCATATTAGGTATGACTATCGTCAGCCTTCTCATTACTCCTGTTGAATATCTGGGAATGACTGGCTGTATCGTCTACTACCTACTTAGCCTTGCCATTGCCATCATGTCATTTTCATTGACATTCCGTCGGCTACATGATACAGGCCGAAGTGGTTGGTTTGCTGGCTTGCCTTCCATCATCTGTCTTGTCGGCATTACCCTCATTATTATAGGCTGTCTCAACACGGGAATTAGTTTTTCGGAACTGACGGAAACATCCGACACACTGACAGAAGAAATCATTGACAACATGACGAATAAAAGCTCCATGAACGCCATAATAGGAACGTTCATGATTCTTGCAAGCGGTGTGTTCAACATCGTTGTTTTCATTTTCTGTTGCATGGATTCAAAACCAGGAACCAACAAGTATGGAGAAAGCCCCAAGTATATAGAAGAGGCATAAAGAAAACTAACGAAAGCACCATAAAGAAGACAAGCATATTAAAGATGCTCCTTACAGAAGGCTTCACCCAGCGTGAAGCCTTCTTCGTAAAGGCGTTCCAACTTATCGGTATCCTTCTCTATCCGTCCCACCTCCAATGGGCGCAACGGACGTATACAGGTTATCTTGCCAGCAGCCTCCAAGTCATCCACCAATTGTATCTGCTCATTATAAGATTTATGGCGATGGCTCAACGCCACACGAAGGCGCGGATAGTTCTTATATAAATAAGGTATCTTCCTGTCCTTCCCGTTATCACGCCATCCTTTGTTGCGCGTCAGCACCACTACATTGTGCTCATACCCCTTCTCTATGGCACGAAGCACAGGAATGCTGTCGGCTATACCACCGTCCAACATCGGGATGCCATCCACCCAGACTATCTTGCTCACATAAGGAAGGCTACTGGAGGCACGTACAATGTCGAGCGCACGCTGCCGGTCATGGCACTCCGACAAATACATGGCTTTTCCCGTCAGACAGTTGGTAGTAACCATCTCAAAACGGTCAGCATACTTAAAATAAGTATCAAAGTCGAATGGCAACAACTGATTTGGAAACTTGTCGTAGAGCAACTTGCTGTCGAAGATACAGCCTTGAGTCACCAGATGCCGCAAACCTATATACTGATAACGAGCCAAATAGTCTATATTAGAAATACGTGCGCGCCGAGGCTGACGGCTCATATACGACATACCATTACAAGCGCCAGCAGACACCGCCACCGTGTAGGGAAAATACAAATCATACTTCATGAAGGCATCCAATACACCACTGGTGAACACACCACGCATACCACCACCTTCCAATACCAAACCCGCACTAAGTCTTAAGTCCATAGCCTACTATCTGTTTCTGTTTTCATTCGTTTTGCGTCAGAATGCAGTCCGAATCTATTAATAATTTATAAATTCACACTAAATACATACTTTTGATTGCAAAGATACGCATTTTTAAGGAAATAATTGCTAACTTTGCAGCAAATTAAAGTAAATTTCTAAAATTATGTTTAGCAAGGATACTTACATCAAGCGACGCGAAGAGCTCAAGAAGCTTGTAAAAAGTGGCGTCATTATTATTTTCGGAAATAACAACTCACCTTGTAATTTTCCAAATAACGGTTATTACCCTTTCCGTCAAGATTCATCATTCCTTTATTATTTTGGACAGCAACGCGACGGATTAGTTGGGGTCATCGATATAGACAACAACAAAGAGACCCTAATTGGTGATGACATCGATTTGGTAGATATCGTATGGTATGGTAGCGTAAACAGCGTACAAGACTTGGCAGAGCAAGTGGGCGTTCATCACTCTGCACCAATGAAATCGTTGAAAGCTATCTGCAATGAAGCCATGGCGAAGAAGCGTAAGATCCATTTCTTACCCCCATACCGTTTTGATATTAAGCTCCAAATATTCAATTTGTTAGGCATTCATCCCAATCAGCAAAAGGAAGAAGCTTCCATGGATCTCATCAAGGCAGTTGTAAAAATGCGTTCTACCAAGACAGCAGAAGAAATTGAAGAGTTAGAACGCGCAGCCATCATAGGATACAAAATGCATACTACTGCTATGAAACTAATTCGTCCAGGCATCACTGAAAAATACGTGGCCGGACAACTCACTGGCATAGCAGAATCATACGGAGCAATGGTTAGTTTCCCAACCATTTTCACTCAACATGGTGAAATCCAACATGGTTATCCATCCATGAACAAGCTTGAGGAAGGAAGACTGGCTCTTTGTGACGCAGGTGCTGAAACCATCAATAATTATTGCTCTGACAATACTCGCACAATGCCTGTGAATGGCAAATATAGTCAACGGCAATTGGAAATTTATTCCATCGTAGAAGCATGTCATGACTATGCACTAGAAGTAGCCAAACCTGGTATTAAATGGGCTGATGTTCATTTCGCCGTATGCCACCTGCTTTTCGATCGCATGAAGGAACTTGGCCTCGCAAAAGGTGACACAGAAGAAGCTGTTAAGGCTGGTGCACATGCTATGTTCCTACCTCACGGATTGGGACACATGATGGGCATGGATGTACACGATATGGAAAATCTCGATCAAATTAATGTAGGATTCGACGAGGAAGTTCGTCCTAACCTTGAACAATTTGGAACCAACTGCTTGCGAATGGGACGCCGCTTGCAAGAAGGCTTCGTTGTCACTGATGAGCCAGGCATATACTTTATTCCTGCGCTCATCGACGACTGGAAAGCAAAGGGGCATTGTGCAGAATTTCTTAACTTCGACAAGATCGAAACATATAAAGACTTTGGAGGCATCCGCATTGAGGACGACTTGCTGATCACAAAAGATGGTTGTCGCTTCCTTGGAAAAGACCGAATACCTTACCACCCCAAGGATGTTGAGGAATATATGGAAAAAAATCAGATGAAGCAACTATTATAACATATCATCAAAGAGAACAACGACATTAGTATAATCAAAGAGAAATTAAATGAAAAAAACATTAATCGCTGCAGCATTAATGGCATTGGTTGCCACAGGTGCCTATGCTAAGACTGCAAAAGATTCAGCAGCTATCGCAAAAAACAAGCCTGTATTTACAGTGGTAAAAGAAAATCCAATCACAACTGTCAAAGACCAAAACCGCAGCGGTACGTGCTGGGCATACTCAACCCTCAGTTTCTTCGAGAGCGAGATTCTGAAGAAAACAGGAAAAACATACGACCTTAGCGAGATGTACGTAGCCAACAAGACCTATATGGATCGTGCCACTATGGCAGTGAGAATGCACGGCGACGTAAGCTTCTCCCAGGGCGGCAGCGCATACGACGTACTCTACTGCTTACAGCACTATGGCATCGTACCAGAGACAGCCATGCCAGCTCCTGGTACATTGACAGGTGACTCACTCGCCAACTTTGGCGAGTTCTTCGAGGTAATGACACCTTACGTAGAGGCTGTGGCCAAGAGCAAAGCAAAAAAAATTTCCACAGCATGGAAGAGTGGTCTCCAGGGCATCATCGACTCATACATCGGCAAGGCTCCCGAGAAATTCACTTACCAGGGCAAGCAGTACACTCCACAGAGTTTCTGCCAAAGCCTCGGCTTGAACCTTGACGATTATGTAACCATCACCAGTTACACACACCACCCAATGTGGAGCAAGTTTGCCGTTGAGGTACAGGACAACTGGCGCTGGCCTTTGAGCTACAACGTTCCAATGGACGACCTCTGCAAGATTATCGACAACGCCGTGAACAATGGCTACACTGTGGCTTGGGGCGGTGACGTTACAGAGGACGGTTTCACTCGCAAGGGTCTCGGAATCGCTTACGACGTGAAGAAGGTTCGCTCCATGTCAGGAACCGATGCCGACCGTTGGTTCAAGCTCTCCAAGGACGAGAAGAAAGAGAAGTTCGACTCACTCGGTGTCAACGCTCCAGAGATAGTTCCTACACAGGCAATGCGCCAGGAAGCTTTCGACAACTGGGAGACAACCGACGACCACGGCATGCACATCTACGGAATTGCCAAGGATCAGAACGGCAAGGAGTACTATATGGTGAAGAACTCTTGGGGCGAGTATGGCGACTACAAGGGCACATGGTACATGACCAAGGCTTTCGTAACCTACAAGACCATGGACTTCATGGTAAACAAGAACGCCATTCCCAAGGACATCCGCAAAAAACTCGGCATATAAAAACAACCAACAAATATACCGTAAGGGGCTGCAAGAAAACTTTGCAGCCCCTTATTTTATTATTTTCATCTAAACATTTCTTATTGTCACAATATTTTCGTAACTTTACACCCAGAAAATAAAAAACAATAAAATGCATTTTAAATGGAATTATGAAGCACCGACACCAGAACAGCAAAAAACTGCCAAGGAATTAGGCGACAAGCTCAATATCAGTCCAATCCTTGGCCAGCTTCTTATCCAGCGAGGCATTACTACGGAATCAGCCGCCAAGAGATTCTTCAGGCCACAACTGGCCGATCTCATCAATCCTTTTTTGATGAAGGACATGGATGTGGCGGTAGATCGCTTGAATGATGCCATGGGGCGGAAGGAACGCGTTCTGGTCTATGGAGATTACGATGTCGATGGATGCACAGCCGTTGCCTTGGTGTACAAATTTCTGCAGCAATTTTATTCCAATATAGAATACTACATACCCAACCGATACGATGAGGGATATGGAGTAAGCAGAAAAGGAATAGACTACGCCCATGAAACTGGTGTCAAACTGATTATCATTCTTGACTGCGGCATCAAAGCGGTCAAAGAAATAGAGTATGCCAAGAGCCTTGGCATCGATTTCATCATCTGCGACCATCACGTTCCCGACGAGGTGATGCCACCAGCTGTGGCCATACTTAACCCCAAGCGAGCTGACGATCCATTTCCATTCAAGCACCTGTGCGGGTGTGGTGTTGGCTTCAAGTTTATGCAGGCTTTTGCCAAGGATAACGGAATTCCATTCTCGCGACTGATTCCCCTACTCGATTTCTGCGCCGTCAGCATTGCCGCCGACATTGTACCAGTAGTAGACGAAAACCGCATCTTGGCTTTTCACGGTCTGAAACTACTCAACTCCAACCCCAGTATCGGTTTGAAATCCATCATCGATATCTGTGGACTTAACGGGCGCGAAATATCTATGAGCGATATCGTCTTCAAGATTGGACCACGCATCAATGCCTCTGGAAGAATGGAAAACGGTAAGCTAAGTGTAGACCTATTGGTGGAGCGCGACTTTTCCACAGCTCTGCGCATGGCAAAACATATCAATGAATACAACGAACAGCGCAAGGACATCGACAAGCAGATGACCGAAGAAGCCAATGGCATCGTGGCAAGACTGGAAAGCCAGAAACACAATTCAAGCATCGTTCTCTACGACGAAGGATGGAAGAAAGGCGTGATAGGCATCGTGGCATCACGACTGACCGAAATCTATTTTCGCCCTACAGTGGTACTCACAAAAGAAGGCGACATGGCTACAGGTTCCGCCCGCAGCGTAACAGGATTTGATGTATATTCTGCCATCAAGAGTTGCCGCGACCTGCTGGTCAACTTTGGCGGACATACCTATGCTGCTGGCCTCACCTTGAAATGGGAACATGTCAAGGAGTTCAGAAATCGTTTCCAAAAATATGTAGAAGAACATATCGCTCCCGAACAGACCGAGGCGATACTGAATATTGACGCAAGACTTGACTTCAAGGATATCACCAAACACCTCTATAACGACTTGAAGCGCTTCGCACCCTTCGGTCCCTGCAACCAGAAGCCCGTATTCAGCACCCATCGCGTGTACGACTATGGCACAAGCAAGGTAGTGGGTCGTGAGCAGGAACACATCAAATTGGAACTTGTAGACTCCAAGTCGAGCAATGTCGTCAATGGAATTGCCTTTGGCCAGAGTGCGTCTGCCCGATATATCAAAAGCAAGCGTAGTTTCGACATTGCATATACCATCGAGGAAAATGTATTCAAGAAAAACCAAATACAACTTCAGATAGAAGACATCCGACCCAATGAAAACTGAGTAGACATAAGATTCCATACCACAGCAACCCATGGATAAATTTCAGGAAATATTACATACATATTGGGGATATTCCGACTTCCGCGGCATACAGCGCGATATTATCGAGAGCATTGCCGCAGGAAAGGACACCTTGGGTTTGATGCCTACGGGCGGTGGTAAGTCTATCACTTTCCAAGTGCCTGCACTTGCCAAAGAGGGAGTATGCATCGTCATCACTCCCTTGATAGCCTTGATGAAAGACCAGGTGCAGCACCTTAAGGAGCGTGGCATACAGGCTGCTGCCATCCATGCCGACATGTCAAGAAACGAAGTGATACAGGTACTCGAAAATTGTATCTTTGGTGGAATCAAAATTCTTTATGTATCACCCGAACGACTCTCCTCCGACATTTTTCTAAGCAAGTTGCGCCATATACCAGTAAGTTTCATCACTGTCGATGAAGCCCATTGCATCAGTCAGTGGGGTTATGACTTTCGTCCTTCCTATCTGAATATTGCCAGCATAAGGGACATAAAGCCCAACACTCCCATCCTTGCCCTCACAGCCACGGCTACACCAAATGTTGTCCACGACATACAGGAAAAATTGCATTTCGAAAAGGAAAATGTGTTCAAAATGAGTTTTGAACGCAAGAATTTGGCATACATCGTGCGAACTGTAGGAGACAAAGACAACGAGATGGTACACATCTTGAAATGTATGAAAGGCTCTGCCATCGTCTATGCCAGGAGTAGGAAACGCACCAAAGAGATTGCCGCCCTGCTCAACCAGAATGGGATTAAGAGTACTTTCTATCATGCAGGTCTCCTACCTACAGTAAAAGACGAACGCCAAAAAGCCTGGCAACAGAACGAGGTGCGAGTCATTGTGGCTACCAATGCTTTTGGCATGGGTATCGACAAGCCAGATGTAAGACTGGTTATTCATATAAACTGTCCAGACTCATTAGAAGCTTATTTTCAAGAAGCTGGACGGGCAGGACGAGACGGAAACAAGGCGTATGCGGTATTGCTCTACGACCCCAGCGATGAGCGAAAGCTTAGGAAACGCATCGATGATACTTTTCCCCAAAAAGACTTTATCAGAGATGTATACGAGCATTTAGCTTATTTTTTCCAGATAGGTGTGGACAGCGGAAAAGGCAAGACATTCGAATTCAACATAGAAAAGTTCTGCTATATCTACAAGTTCTTTCCTGTAAGAGTGGACTCAGCACTCAGAATACTGGAACGAAGCGGCTACATACACTACGAGGACAATCCTGACGGAAAGGCACGACTCATGTTCTGCCTGAACAGAAATGAGCTATACATGCTCGACAACCTCTCTCCCAAAGAAGAAGCCATTGTTACGGCTCTGTTGCGCACCTACGGTGGACTGTTTACCGACTTCGTTTACATCGACGAGAGCCTGATAGCCCACCAAAGCCAAACAAGTACAGAACAGGTATATGTAGTGCTAAAGAACTTCGCAGCACGACATATCGTCAAGTTCGTGCCCAGACGCAAGACTCCTTACATTACTTATACCAGAGACAGGATAGATGGCGAGAAAGTAATTATTCCACAAAATGTTTGGGAACAGCGACGCGAGCAATATGTTCAGCGAATAGAAGGAATCCTGCACTATGCACAGGAAGATTACATCTGCCGTTCCAGACAATTGTTAGCATACTTCGGTGAAGCAAGCCGTGAAGACTGCCATCAATGCGATGTCTGCCTGGAGCAATATACCAACAACACTACAAGAAAGCAACAATTCGAGAAAGCCCAGCAAGCCATCCGTCAACTGCTTGAAGACCACAAACCACACTTCATCACTGAATTGCGCAACATCTTGCTTCCTACAGAGTATGTAGACGAAGCCTTGGAGTACTTAGTGGGCGAGAATCTAATTCATATCGATGGTTCATATATTAGTCTATACTAAAAAACGCAGCACCAACCTCTCTTTCGCCCACAGACTCAAACAAAAGAGTTTTCCGTGATAATTCGCAGACGCTTGCCCCCTCATGCAACCAAAAAGACAAAAGGGAACGACCCTTCACGGACCATTCCCTTTCCAACATTATGTACGAGAAAAAAATTAGTTGTTCTCAGGGCGAAGTTTACGAACAGTAACACCAGCCTGCCACATTTCCTTGTTGCGCATAGCCTCCAGTTCTGCGTTCAACTTCTCACGGTAGTCTGGCTGAGAGTTCTTGTCAATGGCAATCTGAGCCTCATTACCAGTCTTAACAGAGTAATACAACCACTCCATAACAGGCTTGATGGCCTCACGGAAACGAGGAGCCCAATCAAGAGCACCACGCTGAGCTGTTGTAGAGCAGTTAGCGTACATCCAATCCATACCCTTCTCGCCGAAGAGAGGAGCAAGGCTCTGGGTCAACTCCTCAATGGTCTCGTTGAAAGCCTCTGATGGAGAGTGGCCGTTCTCACGAAGCACATCATACTGCGCCTCAAACAAGCCCTCAATAGCACCCATCAATGAACCACGCTCACCAGTGAGGTCGGATGTAGCCTCACGCTGGAATGTTGTCTTGAACAAATAACCTGCACCGATACCGATACCGAAGGCAATGGTCTTTTCCTCTGCCTTGCCTGATGCATCCTGATATACAGCGTAAGAGCAGTTCAAGCCACGACCCTCGCAGAACATTGTGCGGAGAGAAGTACCAGAACCCTTAGGAGCTACCATGATTACATCAATATCCTTTGGTGGAACTACACCTGTACGGTCGTTCCAGTTGATAGCGAAACCATGTGAGTAATACAATGTCTTACCTGGAGTAAGATATTGTTTAATCTTTGGCCAAACTGCGATTTGACCGGCATCTGAAAGCAACATACAGATGATAGTACCTTTCTGAACAGCTTCCTCGATAGAGAACAAAGTCTTACCTGGAACCCAACCATCCTTCAAGCACTTCTCGTAGGTTTTACCCTGACGCTGGCCGACGATGACATTGAAACCATTATCGCGGAGGTTGCAAGCCTGACCAGGACCCTGGATACCGTAACCGATCACTGCGATAGTTTCGTTCTTCAATACTTCACGTGCTTTCTCCAATGAAAATTCATGACTGGTGACTACTGTCTCAACTACGCCACCGAAATTCATTTCTGCCATAATTAAAATTAATTTTGTGCGGCTTGCCGTTGTGGAGCCGCGGGTTTTACTTATCCATACGGATGCGAGCCCTACTTATTCAAAGAAAGTCTTTTGATCCGTCCACTCACTATTCAAGAAAGCGGCTATGGGTTTATTTCTTTTATCAATCTGTCTGCAAAGATAATAAATCATTACGAAACCACCAAATTTTTCTTTCACTTTTTTATAAATTTAGCCTTACTTCTTACAACTTCAACTTCTTCCAAACTATCTTTGCACGTTTTTGTTATCTTTATGCAATATTCATGCTCGCCACCTTTCTCCATATAAAAGTTGAGTTTATCTCCTTGATGGCTCTCTGCCACGTATGCTATTTCAAATCTCCGCAGGAAATGGGTTCTATAATAATCCAATCCGAACAAATCAAGTATATGCTCGATATACTTTACGGAATTGATATGCCCATTTACGTCCACATCATTGTAATAGGTATCAATTGTCCTGACAAGCTTGGCATCCGCCGACACCTTTACCCTTGAGCTGGCAGCAATAGGACACTCCTTTTCAGTTTCGATATACTGAGATATCAAACCATCGTTGATCGAGAAGATGTCTACAGGTTGCCGTGTCTCTGTGTCTATCATAGCCCAAACACTTTTTCCATAGCCATAGATTTTCTCCTCTTCGCCATCAGCAGGTTCCGCACCGCAGATTTTAAAGTCACGAGCCGTGAAATACTTCATGGCGTTCTCCACCCAAGTCTCGACAAAGAACTTGTCATACGACTTGGGCATCTCGGTCATCTCTATCGCCAACCGGCTCAACACCCAAGTACGGCGTCGTGGCATCAGATAGTTCATTCCATATCCACGGGCATTGCTGTGGAAATCTGCCGCATTCAGCAAATGGTTACCCAAATGCCCCATAAACAAGTGACTCGAGAAGTCACAATGAAAAGGTTCCGAAAGGAACTCATATCTTCCTACTTTACTTAATAGTTCCATATCTTATGCGATAAAAAGTCATCTACTTATTTAAACATCATTCTACCTTCCATCCATCAATGGTGCCTGTCTTCGATGAGAAATTACAACCTATCTTGTGGATGCGTCTTTTGTCCAATGCATACTCACGTGCGTATCCTTTATCAGCTATCTGTCGGAGTGCCATTTCGGCAGAGCCATCCAACTTGAATTCAAAAATATAGACATCATGGGTAGTCTCTACGATGCAATCTACCCTACTCTCGCTCCGTTCTTTCTCAACAAATACAGTATAAGAACTGATCATGCGCATGACGAGGTAGAAAGTATATTGGAAATAACGTTCCTTCTCATGTTCGTCCTCATGGCGACGCTGGCTATAAGGGATGCTTGCCAAGAAAGAAGCGAAGAGTTTATGAAGTTGCTCCAAATCACCATTTTCCATCGCATCGATTACTTGAAGAACCCAAGCATCTGGGTCTTCCTTCGGCTTGAGATAATTGGCAGCCACCAACGTGACAAATCCATTTCGCACCTCATCATTCGGGAAATCCAATAGATAAGAGTTGGTAAAACGATTAAACTTCTTGATTGTCAAGTAACCACTCTGATAAAGCATCGGCAAAGGAGCTTCCACATCAGCTTTATAATCCACAAATTTACTCGTAGGATAATACTTGCCTGTCATTTCATTCAAGTTTTCCTTGAAATGCGCCAACAATCGAACCAAATAAGTTGGCGAGCCTGTCTTAAACCAGTAATCGTCTATCCACATTTCCTTGAAGGCACACAACACGCTGAAAGGATTATACACGCCCCTCAACATACGACTGAAATGGTAGCCATCAAACTGACGTTTCAGCTTAGCCTTCATCTGATCCTCGGTAAATTCATAGGCCACGGCCATCTCCTTGATTTGTTCCTTGAATACCGTATGAAGTTCTTCTTCCGTAATACCCAAAAGCGTATCATAACGAGCCGACAGACTGATGTCGTCTGGTTGGTTGAAGCCACTAAACACACTCACCTGCGAGAATTTGGTGACACCCGTGAGCAATACAAACTGAAGATGCTCATCGGCAGCCTTGAATACCGAATAAAAACCTTTCAAAACCTCTCGATTCCTATCTTCGATTTTTCTCCTTTGCCCATTGACAGTAGTCTCAAAACCTGTATCCAGTACATCCAGCAAAGGCTTGTCGTATTCGTCAACCAAGACTACGGCTCGTTGACCTGTCTTCAGATGAGCTGCTTTCAGCACATAGCAAAATCTATCACCAAGTGTGTCATGAAAAGGATCTTTGCCATAAATGGCTTCCTGCGACTCAACAAATCCAGTCAAAGTTTTTTCCAATTCTGCACCTTCGGTAAAGTTTTTTCCATTGAAGTCAATATGAAACACAGGATATTGCTTCCATTCCTTCTCAAGTTCTTCCATGGCAAGCCCCTTGAACAACTCCTTTCTTCCTTGAAAGTAGCATTCAAGTGTTGACACGAGCAACGACTTTCCAAATCGCCTTGGGCGACTCAGAAAATAGATTTTACCACTATGAACCAAATCGTAGATCATCTGAGTTTTATCTATATACAGATAATCATCCTTGATGATTTGTTCAAAACTTTGTATGCCTATTGGATATTTCATATTACCTTCATTTTACGCCTTCAAAATGCAATTCCAAGAATCACATTTGTACCACCCCTCGTTATTTATGTGCAAAACTAATATCTTTTTTTGAGATATCAAAAGAAAAACATAAAAAGAAAAACATAAAAAGATAAAGGTGGCGCATCAAATGAGATGCGTCACCTTTATCTTTTTATAGGTCTTTCCACCCAAGCCAAGGGCAGCAATCGTATTGTCCTTGATAATCAGTTCTCCCTTCTGCAAGCCCGCTATCGCCGACTTAATCTCCTGGAAGTCCTTGCCCGAAACACCGAAGAGATCCTTGACGATGCCATCGGCTATCGTCTGTTGCTTCATGATGAGCGGATACTGGGCGTTGGCATAGAAGTCGAAGAACTTGCTCTTGAAACTATCCATGTTTTGCGTGGCGAGGATGATGCTCAGTCCCTTGTTGCGCCCCACGGCTATCAGGTTGCGAAGCGGCTGGTTGTCGAAGTCGAGCATATAGTGAGCCTCATCAATGATGGTGAAATGGCGAATCTGCACATAGTCCTCGCTCACCGCCTGCTTAGGCAACTGCTCGTAGATGTTGTTGAGCTTCGAGATAATGAAATACACAATAGACTTGGCTATCGGACCATCCTTCGGGAAAGCATTCATCTTGATGATGAAGCACTCCAAGTCGAGGCTCAGATAAGTCTTATAGTTTTTGATTCTGATTCTTCGTATTATCATAACCTATTCTTCACTTAATCATAGCGATAGCCTCGCCGATGATTCGTTCCGTATCCTCGTCGTTCATTTCTATCTTATCGACCTTGGCTGCATGGTATTTGCGAAGTATTTCCTCGCTCATCCAGTCGAAGTCTATCTCATGTGTCTCGCAGAGCGTCCGAATCAAGTCGAGGTCTTCTTTTCGGATGCCGTAGTGCAAGAACTTTCCGTCCAGTCCTTTTGCCATAGTTCTATGATTACTTTTAGGGAGTTACACCTTAATTTATATATAATGATTGATGCCCATTATTTATATTTATCAGGGAAAAAGGCATCCCATCCAGTCAAGTCCGTAGTATTCTCTATCGGCAACGAAGAATAATACCAGTTATCATCCGATTGCTGATGAATAATGATGCCACCTTTGAGATGCATATCTTTATTTTCACCATTCGCCATATATTCAATAAGAGCATTATGCTTTTCTACACCGTTCTCATCACTCCCTACCCCTTTCGTATCAAAGAGAAAAACTTGTCCGTTCTTCATCCTAATGACATAATCGACATAAAAGAGAGATTTCTCGCCTGTCTTCTTGGTGTAAGGCACAGCGTAGTGCTGCCTTCCTTCATCACCATTTTTATACCACCAATCAATACAATCATTATACTCCTCCAAAAAGGCTTCAAACTCACGCTCTTGAAAAGAGTCTGCATTCAACTGCATATAGGGCAGCATGGCATGATTTTTCCTTGAATCATTCTCTGTATAAGTAGTTTCATTATACTCTCTCACTTCAGGTACATTCCATGTATATTCTTTGAACGAACGCTCTTTGCGTTTTTTCT
>DJOI01000003.1 GCA_002439605.1 Candidatus Segatella mututuai
CATGTTCATCGAAGGCTTTTGATATGATAAACATCAGTTTCTTAGCTATTTTCTTCGATATTCTTTGGAGGTTTTCAAAAATAATCTTACCTTTGTCATCGTAATAAATAATAGTTATCGTCACTGTTGCATCGCATCATCATGCTGTTTGATGGTTGGAAGCTCTATAAGTTGGATGAAGTGTAGTAACTAATTAATTAACTATCTTAAAATTACGGAGGACTCGTTATGAACGTGAGTACAGGTGTTAAGCAAGCATTGATTTTAGCCTTGGGCATCATCGTGCTTGGATATTGTGTGGAAACAGGATTGATGAGTTTGGCAGGCAAAGACCGGAAGGTCGTAGTGAAGGGCTTGGCTGAGAAGGAGGTGGAGGCCGACAAGGTGACGTGGCCTATCGTCTCGAAGGAGATAGGCAACGACTTGCCTGAGCTCTACAAAAAAATCAATGCCACGACGAATACCATTCGCCAGTTCTTGATGGCAAATGGCGTGAAGGCAAGTGAGATCAATGTCAATGCGCCTGTGGTCCTTGACCTCAATGCCGAGCGATATTCGGACAACAAGAATCCTTATCGCTATAATATCACATCGGTCATCACCGTGACTTCCAACAACGTAAAACTTGTTCGTGGCATCATCGCTCGTCAGGGAGAATTATTGGAGAAGGGCATCGCCATTGTTGATGGTGGTTACGACAATCCTGTGAAGTACGAGTATGTAGCTTTCCGCAAGATGAAACCGAAGATGATGCAGGAGGCGATAGAGAATGCGGAGCAGACAGCCACCCAATTCGCCAAGAATAGCAAGAGCAAGATAGATAAGATTATGAATGCAGACCAAGGTCAGTTCTCAATAGAGGACAGGGATTCCAATACACCTTATATCAAAAAGGTTAGGGTAGTGACCACGGTCACGTATTCGCTGAAAGACTAATGTCTCTTTCATAGCTTCTTATCCGATGAGGATAGGAATCACTTCCCCCTCATCGGTTTACTTATATATAACTGCACTGAATATCAGTAATTAAAAAATCCTTGCGTATGGATGCTGGCAATTTGCGCTGGAAAATTATGCGGCTACTGAAATCATTTATCGTTTGGATATGCTTCATCCCCGTGGCTATATTCAACGGCGGGTTACGTGAATATGTACTGGTCAGGCTTGTCGGAGAAAAGGCGGCATTGCCCGTAAGCGGGATATTGCTGAGTGCATTCATCTTTCTGACAACATGGTTCGTGCTTCCCCGTTTGACAAAAGACTATGGCATGAAAGATTGTCTGACAATAGGCATTTGTTGGGCGTTATTGACCGTAGTCTTCGAGTCTGCGGCGGGAATTGCCGAAGGCAGCAACGTCACGGAAATTCTTGCCGCCTACAATCCATTGACGGGCAATCTGTGGGTGCTTGTGCTGGTGACCACCTTGTTTTCACCAGTCTTATTGAAAGTTATCAGACGGTTTTCTTGACTTGTACGGTTGAAAGCATGCTACAGTCTTCATGGAAACTGTAGCAAATTTCTACCAATTGTCAGTAAGCCTTAAATTATTTATACTTTCATGACATTTTTACTTACAAATCTGACATTTTTTTCATCCTCCCAGTCTTAAAGTTCACTGGCACGCAGCTTGCATAAATACTTCATGAAAAAAGTTAAACAAACAAGAAGTCCCGACAGAAACAAAAGCTACTGAGAGGACGAGTAAAATAGAATCGGAGGTTTAAATTATGTTATTAGTACGTAGAAATAATAATTCAGATTGGTTGACAAATTGGTTTGAGGACAATTTTCTTGATACAGACGTGGCACCTCGCATGAATGTCGCAGCACCTGCTACCAATATCAAGGAAGATGACAAAACTTACACAATGGAAGTAGCAGCCCCTGGATTGAAGAAAGAATGGGTTCGTGTCAATCTTGACAATGATGGTAATCTTTGTATCGCCATTGAGAACAAGATGGAGCACAAGAATGAAGACAAACATGAGCACTATTTGCGTCGCGAATTTTCATACGGCAACTACCAGCAATGTTACACTTTGCCTGAAGATGCCGACCATGAGCACATTTCAGCAAAAGTTGCCGATGGTGTACTCGAAGTCCAAATACCAAAATTGACTCCAAGAGAAGAGGCAAAGACAACCAAGAACATTGAGATAAAATAATAAATCTATTTTTTCATAAGGAAAAGGCAAGTTTCTGATAAAGAGACTTGCCTTTTTGTTTCTATCGCTTGTTTAATATCGCCTCAACTGACGATACTTGATGGTATAAATCTGGTTGAAATATTCCTTCCACTCGTTCGGTTCCTTGTCATCGTCCCGAACAATGCGGATTCCATAAAAGCGAGTGCCTGTTTCCTTGTATTCCTCGAATCTCGACAACAATGACTGCGACGGATTAGGAATCAAGAAATCAGTTATCCACAATACGTCGGCATTCACATAATGCAAGCTGTCATTATCGAGCAAATTGAACATCTGCTTCATCATCTTCTTGGCGGAAGTACCTCCACCAATGAAAGGAAGATGAGTTGTAGATGCTTGACGACGAACCGAACGCCCCGTATGCGCCATTCCTTGCGGAGCATAATCAGGCGAATCCATTCTGAAGTCATCCCCAACAGTGATTCCTATCTTTCTCAACCGCTGCGCCTTTCGCTTCGCCATCAGGTCGATGGCATGGATACTCACTGAGAAATCTATCAGATAGCAATCCCGCTCCAAGTCCTCCGCCGTTTCTTCGAGAAGAGAGATGAGGGTGGACGATATTCGCTCGGGCGTTCCATACATACTCGCCGAAGTATCGAGACACACGATCATCGGCCCCTTACGGGAGGCATGGGTGAAGCCAAGCTTACGAGAAGGTTTAGACATCTCGCTCTTATAGCGGAAAGTCTGGAGCTTTCGCGTGCGATACTTATATATAAAGAGTCCCTCCATATCCTCGTCGCTATATTGAGCGAGTTCGAGGGGAAGGAGCGAGTTGAGGTCATCGCCCACGGTGATGCCCTCAATGTCACTTCCTGCGGAATGCTCCATCTTCATGTCGATGCCCGAGGCGATGGTGAGACGGTCCTTGCCATTGGCATCAGCCACACGTCCCATCTTGGCCACGATTTCCTTGATTTCGGGATATTTATCTTGAATCTTCACTTGGTTCAACCGGCGTTCAAACTCGGTTTCCGTCCAAGCATCCTTCATCAATTCCCAAGCCTGTACGGCACGAGCCTCGCTGATTTTATCAGATTTCATCATCTTGTTCATCTGATCCATCTTGCTAATCACCCCAGCCTCAAAATTACTTTGTCGGACAGAAATATACTCTTTTAATTTATTGAGCGTCTGGCGTTCTATGCAAGTTTTCCAATCCTGTACCAATCTTTCCCAGTTCTCGTTCTTCGATGCGCCATCGCCAGAAAAGAGACGTAGGAAAAAACGTTTGTCGAAACCTTCCTCTCCATGTTCCCGCTCCAGTTGGTCGAGCAGAGGATGCCAAATCTGTTCGTCCATGCGTTTGAAGGAAGTCCACTCCAAGACATCTTCAGCACGATGGTTCTCCGACCAGGCACGTTGCCGTTGGAATCGAATGTGATGCACACACTCCACAATAAACTTGCCCACACTCTCATAAAATATCTTGGACTTTATCTTGCTGTTCTTCACTTGCAAAGGAAACTTGGGCACTTCCTCGCCCGTAAATGGCATGGTCTTCGTATTAAAATCCGAATGAAAGAGATGGATGAGGTAATCCTTCAACGGGTCTTCCCTCGTATTCCAAGGCATGGCATCCTGAGACGATTCAGGAACCACCACCTGTCCCGTCTTGCAGAAATCGTCCAGCATCTTCAGATAATACTGAGCCTCAGCCAAGTCCTTGTTGTCTTGATATTTCATACCAATATATCTGTTTGCACCAGGGCGGCACAAAACTAAATTTTATTTTTTGCTTGCAAATATTCCGCGAATATTCTCGCCGCACTCTCCACCTTTGCCGCACAAGGACGAGTCTTGTAATATTCCGCAGTGCGAGCCGAAGCCACATAGCTCGACTTGGCTTTCTCATATCCTTTCAAGCCAAGAATCTCAGCGCAGATGATGCTCCCGTTCTCCTCCTTCGACTTGGCAAGCAACTGCTGCACCACCTTATAGCAAGCCGACTTGCCCTCACGGTCATCGCCCTCAGTCTGTCCACAGTCCAAGCCCACCAATATCACGATACCCGAAACGGCACCACACATCATTCTCATCCTGCCCACTCCTCCTCCGAAGCCAGCCCCGATGCGCTTCGCCATCTCGTCGCTCAATCCATACAAATCGGCAAAAGCTGCCACCACCGACTGGCAGCAACCATAGCCCTGCATAAAGTTCTCCACTGCTTGGTGTACACGAGCCTCCAAATCAGGAAACAATTTTATCTGTTCACTCATAATGTTCTCTTTCTTTAAAGTCCATTTACAAAAATACACATTTTCCACGAAATAACCAAGCTAACATTTGCGAATATGAATATTTTTTGTAATTTTGCAGAAGTGTTAATTTCAAAGACAATGAGTATGATGGAAAAGGAAAATAAGAAGATGACCAAGTTGCCATCAGAATGCACTACGATTATCGTAGGCGAAGAACAGAGTGCAGACGGTGCCAAATACCTCTGCCGCTCCAGTGATTTCGATGCCATGCTCACCACCAATGTGGAGGTGCACGAAGATACCAAGCATGGACCGAAGGAATTCGTGGCCAAAGATAGCAAGTTCCGCTGTCCTTTGCCAGAGGAATCATTGGGCTATACCGCCCTGCCCGACTACCGCTACCCAGGCGAATGGGGAAGCGCAGGTTTCAATACGGCAGGTGTGGGCATGAGCAGCACCGAGACCATTTTTTCCTCCGAGAAAGCATTGAGCTTCGACCCATACGTGGAGAATGGACTCGCCGAAAACTGCACTTACAATATCGTATTGCCTTACATCCACACCGCTCGTGAAGGCGTGGAGCGATTGGGCATGCTCATCGAGAAATACGGCTCTGCCGAAGGATTCGGCATCGGTTTCATCGACGACAAGGAGACTTGGTATTTAGAGAATGCCTGCGGTCATCGTTGGCTGGCTTGCCGTATGCCAAAGGACCAGTACTTCGTGACTGGCAACCAGAGTCGTTTCCGTGACTACGACCCGAACGATAAGGAGAACTTCTTGGCATCTTCCGACCTCATCGAATTTGCAACAGAGCATGGCCTTTACAATCCAGAGGATTCTGAATCAGAGAAAGGCAAGGACGGAAAGGTGAAATTCGATTTCCACAAGGCATACTCTCGTGACGAAAAACTCGACACCACCTATAATTATCCACGAGTATGGGGCTTGCAGCAGATGTTCTCGCCAGCCATCAAGAACGATGTCACCCAGAACACCTTCCCCGTCTTCGCTCAGGCTGCCCACAAGATTTCGCTCACCGACCTTCGCACGGCATTCCGCTATCACTACGACAATACCGAGCACGACCCATATCTGCATGAGAATGGCAAGGAGCCTTATCGTCCGGTCAGCATCTACCGCACCACCCAGACCCACATCATCCAGATACGCAAGGAGCTGCCGCAAGCCATCGGTTGCATCACCTACGTGGCTCTCGGCATGGGCGACCTCAGCATCTTCCTCCCATTCTACCAAGGAGTGAAGAAGTTCCCTGAGCTTTACACCCACATCGGCAATGGCGAATGTCACGATGACACCGCCTACTGGCGTTTCCGCAAGGTGATGACGCTCGGCATGACACACTACAACGACTTCGCCCCTATCATCAAAGAGACCTACGCCAAGTTGGAGGCAGAGAACGACCAGCGCCAGAAGGAGATGGAGGCAGAATACCTGAAGCTCTACCAAGACTTCCCGATGAAAGCCACCGACCTCTTGCAAGATTTCTCAGACAAGCTATTGATGCACGCCATCGAAGTGGCAGACGAGTTGGTCAACAAGCTCTTCACCCTGTTGGCGGAGAAGATACAAGAAGAATACCTCTTCCATGGGGCATAAGGATATAAGGAAATACGAATAAAACTGTAATATTCTTAGTCTAATCCCAAAAATCAGCATTATTTTTGGGATTAGAGATATTTTGGGTATCTTTGCATTATCTTTGCACCAAGTTTCACTCAAAGACATTAAAAGAACAAGCCATTGTTACTCCCGACAATTGGATACAATGGCTCTAAATATGTGGGTGGAAGAAAGCATGGAACATGGCAGGTGTTAATGAAATAAGAAAGAAAACCGTATTGATAAATCATAAATAACATACAAATAGCATCATGTGGAAGTATTATGCATTACTTTCTGCATTCTTTGCCGCTCTCACGGCAATCTTCGCCAAAATCGGCGTGAAAGACATAAACTCAGACTTGGCTACAGCCATCCGTACCACCGTCATCCTGCTCATCACCTGGGGCATCGTGTTCATGGGCAACCTGCAAACGGGCATTAAGTCTATCCCGAGCCATACCTGGATATTCCTCATTCTCTCGGGTTGCGCCACTGGCTTGTCATGGCTCTTCTATTTCAAGGCCATCCAACTGGGCGACGTGAGCCGTGTGGCTCCTATCGACAAACTCAGCGTAGTGATAACCATCTGCCTCGCTTTCATTTTCCTGAAGGAGCCTGTAAACATGAAGACCATTCTCGGTGCCTGCTTCATCACCGTCGGCAGCATCGTGATGCTTTACAAGTAGCAATCTTCGCAAAATATCCATCATTCCCTCATCGTAGAAAAGATAACCCTGCCATCTTTCTGTATTATAAGCTATACTCTAACAGAGACGCGAGACCTTGGTGAATAGTCCGGACGACCATCTGGATTTTTCAGTCGCTCATCATCCATCGTGAAGCCTTTCACAAGATACTCGGAAAGATGTTACGTAGCCCATTGGCGGAACTGCATACCTCTTACGCCTCGAACACGATAACCGATGGCGAGAATCCCACCACGAGTCGTCAGGGCGCCATTTACCTTGCCGTCCTTGGAACAATAGATGATGATATCATTCTGCTCATTATCTGCTGGGAAAAGCAGTTTTCTATTTCAGAAAGCTCAAACTCCCCCAACAAGACTATCGCCCTCCTTCATCGTGCTGGAAGGAAAAAGCCCCAATGTTTCTCTCACCCCACACTCCAATCGCAAGAGGAAAAAGTGAATCCACGAATTCATATCCTGAGATAGATTTGTATATTGAATATTTTGATAGTAATCATCTGCCGATGACAACAACGCTTGCGAAAAGAGCAAGACTGGCGTTGGCAACACCCCCGCCTCGCATAGAAACAGACCATTCAAGATTCGCCCCACCCTGCCATTGGCATCAATGAAGGGATGTATCATTTCAAATTGGTAATGAATCATAGCTGCCTTGAGAAAGACATCCATGTCAGAATAGTTGATGAAAGACTCCAAGTCTGAAAGGGCTTCTATCATATCACTATCCACAGGAGGCACAAACGACGCTTCCCTTATGGAGCTTCCTTCCTTGCCTATCCATACGGGAGAGTTTCTATACTCACCTCGATATTTCTTGTCGTAAGCGACCGACTCACACACGATATAATGTATGTTGCAAAACAGACGCGAACACAACGGATATTTCTTCAAAGTTTCCCTTGCATAACGATAAGCTCGCTTAATGTTATTCACATTCTCTTTAGCCAATTCATCAGCCACTCCACTGGTCTGTATCATAAATGGAGAAGGTCGTTTTCCCGATGCCAATATCCAGGAAGCATGAGCCTCCGAATCCATCAAACCCTCAAGGACTTCATCACCAGCTTCCGTCAATCGCTTGTTCAATTCTCCAAACAATCCATGGAGACGTTCCATCTGCTTTTTCATCAAATCATCTACGATGACATCATATTCTTGCATTTTGCAAGGTAAATATGAATAAAAAGCCATATTGCCCGTCAGATTCTTTCGCAAATTTTCTTTTCCAATCATATTCGTATCATTTTATAAAGACGA
>DJOI01000046.1 GCA_002439605.1 Candidatus Segatella mututuai
TTATCTCATGGATATTTCATAGTAGAAATATATGTTATTTAGTCTGCAACGGAGAAAAGAAAAAGAGGATTCTTCCGAAGAAGAAATCCTCTTTACTTTTATTGATCTGAAATTTCTGTGTCACACATTTACAGAATAGTCTTAACAGCTTCGAGCATACCCTTCTCCTGGATGAGGTCGAGGTCTTTCTTGACAAGTTCGGTCAAACCAGGAACGGTCTTGTTCAAGTCTTCTTTCCAGATGTAGTCGAAACCAAGAACACCCTCGGCTACCTTCTGAGTATCGCCTGTAGCCCAAAGCTCCTGCAATTTGTCGATAATCTTCTGGTCGTCCTGTGGCTTGATCTCTGCGCCATCGGCACGCTTGCCACCCTTGTAGTAAGTGATGATGGCAGCCAAACCGAACACCAAGCCCTGTGGCAACTCGCCCTTGCGCTCCAAATAGATCTTAACGCCTGGGAGGTCGCGAGTCTCATACTTAGGGAATGAGTTGAGCATGATGCTTGTTACATGGTGGTCAACGAATGGGTTCTCGAAGCGCTCCAATACATCTGAAGCAAACTTCTGGAGCTCGTCCATTGGCAAGTTCAAGGTCTGCATCAGTTCGTCGAACTGTACCTTGTGGATATATTTGCCCAATACAGGGTGCTCGCAAGCATCGCGTACGATGTTGACACCGCTCAAGTATGTTACAGGGCTCAATACAGTGTGGGGGCCGTTGAGCAAAGTTACCTTACGCTCATGGTATGGTTTCTCGTTGTCGGTGATGAGTACGTGGAGACCAGCCTTGTCTGCTGGGAACTCTTCCTTCATCTGCTCTACAGTCATGTTCTCGGCCTTCTCAATAACCCAGAGGTGGAAGCTCTCTGCCTTTACTACGAGGTTGTCCTTGTAGCAAACCTTCTGCTGGATTTCCTTGATGGTATCGCGTGGGAAACCAGGAACGATACGGTCTACGAGGGTAGCGCACACATAGCAGTGCTTGGTGAACCACTCCTTGAAGCCTTCGTAGTCGGCTCCCATGTCGCCCTTCCAAAGCTCAATGTACTGATAGATGCACTCCTTCAGGTGATGACCGTTGAGGAAAATCAACTCGCAAGGCATCAGGATCATACCCTTTGTTGGGTCGCCCTCGAAGAACTTGTAGCGATGGAACAGCAACTGCACCAACTTGCCTGGGTAAGAAGCTGCAGGAGCATCAGTAAACTTGCAAGAATCGTCGAAAGCGATACCAGCCTCTGTTGTGTTGGAGATGATGAATCGCATCTCTGGCTGCTCAGCCAAAGCCATGAAAGCTTGGTTCTGAGAGTATGGGTTGAGTGCACGGCTGATAACGTCGATGCGCTCAAGGGTATTGATAGGCTGACCGTTCTCCTTGCCTTGCAAGTTTACATGGTAGAGGCAGTCCTGGCCGTTCAGCCAGTCAACCATGCCGCCAGGTAAAGGCTGTACAACAACGACGGAACCGTTGAAGTCGGTCTTCTTGTCCATGTTCCAAACAATCCAGTCTACAAATGCGCGAAGGAAGTTGCCCTCGCCAAACTGGATGATTTTCTCAGGCATTACGCTCTTAGGAGCAGTACGCTTGTTCAAAGATTTAAGCTCTTTCATGATTTGTTTTGCTGTTTATATTGTTTTTAATTATTTACGCTGCAAAGGTATAAAATAATCCTTTATGTTATATACTTATTTTGCAAAAATATTGCGTAAAGGTTTGCGTTGTCACATGGCGAAACTATTGAAGCCGCCATCCACGACAGCCACCGTGCCTGTGACGAATGATGCCGCTTCGCTCATCAGGTAGTGAATGGTGCCGCAGAGCTCTTCGGGTTTGCCCATGCGCCCGAATGGGGTCTGACGGATTACATCCTGTCCACGCTGCGTATAGGTTCCGTCGGGATTAGTAAGAAGGGCTCGGTTCTGTTCCGTGATAAAGAAGCCTGGAGCGATGGCGTTAACCCGGATACCCTCGCCAAATTTCTTGGCTGTCTCGTGGGCCATGTATGCAGTGAAGTTGGAAATGCCAGCTTTGGCCGCAGCATAACCGCATACACGGGTCATGGGTCGGAAGGCCGCCATGGAAGAGAAGTTGATGATACTTCCCTTGCCAGCCTCTACCATGGGCTTCAGAAATACCTGTGTGGGGATGACGGAGCCAGTGAGATTCAAGTTCAGAACAGCCTGGAATTGCTCTGTGTCCAAGTCGAAGAAAGTCTGGTCGGGACCGATGGTGGCACCCTTCATGTTTCCACCTGCGGCATTGAGTAGTGTGTCTATCTTGCCGTATTTGGCGAGAATATCTTTGCAGTTCTGTTCTACTTTCTCCTTGTCCATGACATCGGTCTTGAAGAAAGAAGCCTCGCCGCCAGCCTGCTTGATGTCTTCCACGATGGCGTTTCCTACTTGTTCCTTACGTCCAAGGATGGCTACCTTGGCTCCTTCGAGTGCCAAATATTTGGCGATAGTCTTTCCCAGCACTCCAGTTCCACCTGTGATTACCACTACATAATTCTTAATGTCGAAAAGATTGCTCATATTTTTTTTAAATTTAAATATTGTTTGAATAATAAATTGCGAAAATTTAGCTCATGTTTGTCGGATGAGTAAATTATGACAGTTTTTGCAGATAGCGGTCGGCTTCGATGGCGGCTTTGGCGCCAGAGCCTGCTGCTACGATGCCTTGACGATAAATGGGATCGGCTACATCGCCTGCGGCAAAGATGCCTGGAAGATTGGTGGTCGCTGTACCGGGGACAACCTTGATGAATCCTTGCTCGTCGAGATTGATATGACCCTTGAAAAGCTCAGTGTTGGGCTTGTGGCCTATGGCAAGGAAGAAACCATCTATGGCAATGTCGAAAGTCTCCTCATTGGGCTCGCCAAGATGACGCACCAAATGGGCACCCTCCACGCCATTATCGCCAAAGAGTCCAGTGGTATTGGTTTCGAAGAGTATCTCGATATTCTCTTTTTCCTTGACTCTCTGTTGCATGATTTCGGCGGCACGCAGGAATGGCTTTCTCACTATCATGTAAACTTTCTTGGCGAGAGATGCCAGATAGAGTGCCTCCTCGCAGGCGGTATCTCCACCGCCCACGACGGCAACCGTCCGCTTGCGATAGAAGAAGCCGTCGCAGGTGGCACATGCCGAGACTCCCTGCCCCTTGTATTTCTCCTCGTCTTCAAGTCCTAAGTATTTGGCGGTGGCTCCTGTGGCTATGATGATGGTGTCTGCGGTAAATGTCTTTCCTTCTTCATCCTCCACGCAGTAGGGGCGATTTTCAAAGTCGATGTGTGTGATGCTCCCGTCGCGAACCTCAGTGCCGAATCGCTCGGCCTGCTCGCGCATATCCATCATCATCTGGTTGCCGTCCACGCCGTTGGGATAGCCGGGAAAGTTTTCCACTATGGTGGTTGTTGTTAGCTGTCCGCCTGGTTGCAGGCCTGCGTAGAGGATGGGCTTGAGGTCGGCACGACCAGCATATATGGCTGCCGTGTAACCAGCAGGTCCGCTTCCGATGATGAGGGTTTTGATGTGTTCCATATTATGATGTTCTTTTGTTGTTAATCTTTTCATTATGGTTATTGTATTCCGATTAATTTGTGGGTTTGCAGCGAGAGTTGCCATTCGGGATGTTGCTTGATGTAGTCGATGCAATGCTTCATGATGGTGGCGTTTTGCTCGGAATCGCCAGTGTCGCATGGCTGCAGATACAGATAGTCTGCTTTCAGATGGCAATAGTCAACGGGACGCTTGCCGTCGAACACGAGCTTGAGTTCGTTGGCATGAGGAATGACGACTGGGGCTGGCATGCTGGCAAAGGCAGTCTTTGGCGAGCAGGTTATCCAGTCGATGCCTTGCGGGAGCAGGTGGGTGCCGTTGGTCTCGACAGCAACAAAGTAACCTGCCTGATGCCAGGCTTCTATGAGGGCTTCGTCAGCCTGGAGGGAAGGTTCTCCTCCTGTCAGTACGATAAACTGGCATTCTCCTCCTGTCTGTCTGCTCCGCTCCACGATGTCGTGTGCCGTCATCTCCGTGTAGTGCATGAAATCGGTGTCGCAGAAAGGGCACGACAGGTTGCATCCGCTCATTCTGACGAAGACGGCAGGTCTTCCTGTCCACCTTCCCTCGCCTTGGAGGGAGTAGAATATCTCGTTGACTCTGTAGGTTCTCATTCTCCGTATATAAATGTCGATGTTCTAATTGAGTGGTTGCACTCCGTCGTTTCGAGTGTGCCCCCTGTTACTTGACGAGGAATTCTATACCCCTTATTTTCTGTTCGTCGATGACGGTGGCCGTGTTGCCGAAGCTTTCTATGATGCTAACCTTATAGCACGTGTCGAACTGCTCGACAATCCATTTGCCTATATTCTCCGCAGTAGGGTTGAAGTCGAAAATCTCGTTGAGGTTGGCATGGTCCATCTTGCTGTGTATGGCTTGCTTGATGTGCGTGAAATCTTCCACCATGCCGTCTTCGTTCAGCCGATTCCTGCTGACGAGGAAAATTTCTATCTGCCAGTTGTGCCCATGCATGTGGCTGCACTTGCTCTCGTAGCTGAGCTTGAGCGAGTGGGATGCAGATATTTCTAACTTTTTGGATATACAATATATCATTATGTGCTTAGTAAAAATATTCTTGTAACTACTGGTATGCAAAGATACATCAAATCGACAAAATATCAAAATAAATGTGTGATTTAATTTAATAAGTGGTGATAAAAACTGAATTGATACATTTTTGTGCTACTTTCTGTGAAGTGGAACACATGTATAAACGACAACGAGACAAAAACGAACCAACAAAGCGACAAACTGATGAAAAAGAGATAGAGCATCAGCCTCCACAATGTGTATATACGAGCAGACGACTCTGACACATTATTATATTATAGGGACATCTTTGCTTCTCAAAACGGGACAGAGGTGTCCCTATATCATATTTTTATTAACATCGTAAATACGCAATTATTATGGCAAGAAACAAGAAAACTTCAGAGTCGTTGTTCCAATTCATGAACCTCCTCATCGCCCTGTTGCTGAAGAATGGGCAGCTTCGCACCATGCAGCATTACAAGGCAACCCTCAACAGTTACATGCGAGATCCAGAAGCAACAAGGACATCACCTTCAAAGATATAGATGCGGAAGAACTGCAATCCTACGATGCATACCTGAAGAACGTAGCAAGGGTATGCGCCAACACAAGTTCCTTCTATCTCTGAATTCTCCGTGCCACCTACAACAAAGCCGTAGCAAAAGGGTTGACTCCTGCTCCACAGCAAAATCCTTTCAAAAATCCTTTTCTTGGGAGTTTCTATGAAGACAAAAGGAGGCATGGCGGCTGTGCTTGTCTCCTATGATAAATATATCGAGAATATGCGATTTGTCCCGACTTGGAAGTTGGGCAATAAATTGGTGAAGTTTTGGTATGCGTTGCAAGCGCTGGTAAGGACATGGCTCTTACTTACCTTTGACAAACGAATTAAGATAGTGCATATTCATGGAGCAGCCAATGCTTCTTTCGATAGATGCAAGCTGTTTATCCGTCTTGCCAAGAAATGTGGCAAGAAAGTTATTTTGCATGAGCATGCTGCTGATTTCGTGGAGTACTATCAGAGGGCAGAGGATAAGCAAGGCATTACTGATACTTTGCGGATGTGTGATGCGCTGATAGTCTTGTCGCAATCTTGGAAAGTATATTTTGCTTCCATTGGCATGGATGAAAGCCGTATTTATGTACTCAACAATATAGTTTCGCCTCCTACACTTCTTCATGAAGAGCATACGGAAGATGAAAAACTACATCTGATGTACATGGGAGAGATAAGCAAGCGCAAGGGTGGTTTTGATCTTCTGAAAGCTATTGTTGACAATAAGGGATATTTCAAGGACAAAATTTTGCTTCGATTGGGAGGCAATGAAGTGGATGGTGACATCAAGGCTTATATTCGTGAGCATGGCTTGTCGGACATAGTTTCATACGAAGGTTGGCTTGCTGGACAAAAGAAGATTAATTGTCTGAATTGGGAGGATGTGTATATCTTGCCTTCTTACAATGAAGGATTGCCTATTGCGATTTTGGAGGCAATGGCATATAGCCATCCTATCATCTCTACTCCTGTGGGCGGTATTCCTGAGGTTATCAAGACTGGAGAGAATGGCATCTTGGTAAAGTCTGGTGACACTAAGGCTATCACTGATGCCATCAAGTATTATATAGAGAATCGAGATGAGGTGAAGAAACAGGGAGATAGGGCTTACCATGTGGTGCAAGACTTCTTCCCAGAAAAAGTGTTTGGAGAGACTTAAAGGAGATATATGCAGCGATGTGATAGGGTATATCGTGCTCGAAAAGGATGTTTGCGGGCGGAAGAAAAAAGCTAAGAATTAAGGAGTTGGGGAAATAACGAGGAGTTTACTTGTTTATTCTTTGTCTATTCGCTTCAATTCAGTCTTTATCTTCTTGCCATAGGCTTCACCTCGGGAAGTGAGATATTGAAAGAATACGAGATTTCAATCTCTAATGTGAATAAGGCTCGATAGTCTCCAATGCGGATTCTGTAAATTGTACGATAGCCTACAAGCTTTTTGCAATCTGTAATGCCTTGTATGTTATTTGCTTCTTTTACTTCAGTTATTGTTCGTTTGAGAGAGTCAAGCATCTTGCCAGAAAGTTTCTTGGAAGCTTTGATAAAAGTACTTGAAAATTTTACTTTCATACGCCAAGCCACTTTTCAAATTCTTCCTGTTCTTCCTTGCTGGCAGGAACAAGACCTTCTGGATGCTCCGTGCTCAACTTCGCATAAAGTTTAGCATCCTCATAGTTCTCTGCCAAGTCATTCAATACGTCTTCTATGTATTTCTTGAGGTTGGTTCCTTTCTGGATGGCCATGATGGAAAGGGTCTTGAATGTATCTTCGTTCAAGTCGATGATCTTTCTCTTAGTCGGGGTTATTGATAATGTACTCATAAGCAATATAGTAATGATTAAAAAATAA
>DJOI01000017.1 GCA_002439605.1 Candidatus Segatella mututuai
GACATGATGACGATTCTGAGGTCGGGACGGATGATGCCTTGTGCTTGTAGGGTGAGTGCCAAGGCGAGGTCGGAGTTGATGCTTCGCTCGTGGAACTCATCGAAGATGATGGTGCTTACGCCTTCGAGGGTAGGGTCGCTGACGAGCATTCTCGTCAGGATGCCCTCCGTCAAAACTTCGATTCGAGTGTCTTTCGATATCTTGTTGTCGAATCTCACTCGATATCCCACGGTCTTTCCTACAGGCTCGCCGATGATGCTTGCCATTCGTTCGGCTATTTGTCGAGCAGCCAGTCTGCGAGGTTCCAGCATCAGAACCTTTCCTTGTTCAATTTCTCCGCTCAGAATAGTGAGTGGAAGCAGGGTAGATTTACCTGCTCCAGGAGGAGCGGTAATGACCAATGTATTGTTTTTGCCCAAGGCTTCATTTACATCCCTGGCGATTTCAGAGGCAGGCAACTGACCTGAGCGAGCTATGATTTCTTCGATATTCATGTGAGTTTTATTCCGTGATTTTGAGAGCAAAGGTAACCAAAATGAAATGAAAAAAGTTGCAAGATAAGCTCGCAACTTTTTCGTTGGGCTTATATTCTCGTTCTTTACAAAATCACTGCTGTGCCACTGCAAGTTACCATCAGCATGGAGCCATTGCTACCTACGGTCTCGTAGTCGAGGTCGATGCCCACAATGGCATTGCAACCAAGGCTTGCGGTGCGTTCGCTCATCTCTCTGAGTGCTGTGTCCTTTGCCTCGCATAGGGTACTCTCGTAAGAGCCACTTCTACCACCAATGACATCACGGATGCTGGCGAAGAAGTCCTTCACAAAGTTGGTGCCGATAATGGTCTCGCCTGTCACTACGCCACGATACTCATGGATAGGGTGGCCTTCTATGGTTGGGGTTGTACTTAAAATCATAATCTTTTCTTTATGTTTATGTTATTATTTATCGTTTTATGATGCTTTCCTTTGTTTTAGACGATAAAGATACGGAAATGTTGCATTTTCCCCAAAATAATTATTACTTTTGCAAGTGAAACGTATAAAAACAATGAATTATGTACAAAAGAATAATGCTTTCAGCAGCATTCGTGACATTGCTGCTTTCGGCAAATGCTCAGAAACGAGCTTTTACCATCGAGGATTTGTACAGAGTGAAGGGTGTCTATTCGGTGAGCCTTTCGCCTGATGGGAAGACGATTTGTTATACAGTCAGTTCGTCGGATTTGAAACATCATAAGTCGGCTTCGGATATATTTATCATGAATGCCAATGGTTCCCATGTCAAGGCTCTCACTGAAGGCGGCAAGAGTAGCTCTTCCGTTTGGAGCAAGGACGGCAAGAGCATTTACTTTATGAAGGCGGTGAAGGGTGTACCACAAGTTTTTCGCATGGACGTGGCCACTCGCAAGTGTGTGCAGGTTACTGATTATGAGCTTGGAATCGATAATCCTGTCTTCTCTCCTGACGAGCGATACATCGCTTTCACTGCAGAAGTTTATCCTGACCTTGGAGCCGATGCCAAGGCAAACAAGACTCGTATAGAGAAAAAGGAGAAGGGGCCTGTGCAAGCTCATATCGCCGACAAGTTGCTCTATCGTCACTGGACCAGTTACAGCGACGGCCGATGCAGCCATCTCATTCTCTTCGACACGCAGACCAAGACTTACAAGGACTTGACCCCTGGCAATTACTCGCTGATATTTATGTTGGGTGGAGGCATCGCTTACAATTTCTCACCAGACAGCAAGGAGATTTGCTTTGTCTCCAATCATGATGACCATCAGGAGGCGAGTACTAATGCCGACCTATGGACGGTATCGTTGGACGGTGGTGAACCAGTCTGCATCACAAAGGCCAACAAGGCTTGGGATGGCACGCCTACTTATTCGCCTAATGGTGAGTATATCGCCTATCGTTTGCAGCAGGTGCCTGGATACGAGTCGGATTGCTTCCGCCTCGCCATCTATGACAGGGCAACAAAGAAATCTACCATCTTGACAGAGAAGTTTGACAACTGGGTAGATGACTACAAGTGGGCTCCAGACAGTAAGAGCATTTACTTCATCGGCGAAGTGAAGGGCGCGCGCCCCCTCTATAAGCTCGATGTTGCCAAGCAAATCATCTCGCCAGTCATTGCCGGCAAAGCCATCTCTGAGTTTGACTTCGACAACAAAGGCATGGTCTATTATACCTATAGTACTACGGGAAAGCCTTCTGCTCTCTATCGCCAACAAATGAGGAAGTGGAAGGGGAGTCCTGTGGCAAGCGGAAAGGAACAGCAGATTACTTTCCTCAACCAGAAGCTGGAAGACGAGGTGGATATTCGTCCATCGGAAAGCATATGGGTGGATGGTGCTAATGGCGACAAGGTACAGGTGTTCATCGTGAAGCCCCACGATTTTGATGCGAGCAAGAAATATCCCCTTATCATCAATGTGCATGGCGGCCCACAGATGCAGTGGATGAATTCTTTCCGTGGAGACTGGCAGGTTTATCCAGGAGCTGGCTATGTAGTGGCTTATCCTAACCCTCATGGCTCCACAGGATATGGTCAGGCATTCACACGTGCCATCTCTGGCGATTGGGGCGGAAAAGTGTTTGAGGACATTATGAAAGTGACCGACAAGCTTGCTGCGCTCGAATATGTCGATTCTACGAGAATGGGAGCGATGGGATGGTCATATGGCGGTTATATGATGAATTGGCTGCAAGGACACACCAAGCGATTCAAGTGCCTCGCCTCGATGATGGGTGTCTATGACTTGCGCTCCATGTGGGGAAGCACCGAGGAAGTTTGGTTCCCTAACTTCGAGTTGCAGGGCCAGCCATACAATTCCGACCTCTATGAGAAATGGTCTCCGTCTTCTTACATCAAGAATTTCTCGACACCAACGTTGGTCATGACAGGAGAACTGGATTATCGTGTTCCATATACACAGAGTTTGCAGTATTTTACGGCTCTTCAAACATTGAACATTCCTTCACGACTCATCGTGCTGAAGTATGACGGGCACTGGCCAAGCAACCTCAATTCAATGCCACTCTACTACAATGCGCATCTTGACTGGTTTCATCGTTATCTTGGTGGCTCACCTGCACCTTGGGATACAGAAAAAATGGTGAACAACGAGATAGAGTACTAACCCTTCTCTAAATAATAGAGACAAAATAAAAGCTCCATTCGCAATTGATTGTTGCGGATGGAGCTTTTTTGATGTCTTTTGAATGAGAGAAAAGATTTATCTCGTCTCTTGCTCTTCCTGCATGTCGAGGAATTGGTTGTCCTTGTCGTAGAATTCGTACTGAAGGAAAGCCAACTTCTGGGATGGAACGATTTTGATTCCAAATCCATACTTGAATTGCCATTTCAAGCGCAGGGATATGATACCCTGGTTGATAAATGCTGCAACATAAGGATTGACATACAGTGTAAATTTCTTGATACCAATCTTGTTGACCAGTCGGTCGATTTTTCTTTCCAGTTGGTCGGTAAACAGAATACTCGATTTCACCTTTCCCGTACCAAAACAGGTGGGACAGGTTTCCTCAACATTCACATCCATGGCAGGTCTTACACGCTGACGTGTAATCTGCATTAGTCCGAATTTGCTCAAAGGCAGAATGTTGTGCTTGGCACGATCTTTCTGCATGTTCTTGCACATGCGCTCGTAGAGCATCTGGCGGTCTTCTGCCAGATTCATGTCGATGAAATCGACAACAATAATGCCTCCCATGTCTCGCAACCTCAACTGTCTTGCCAGTTCGTCTGCAGCACCTAAGTTGACATCGAGAGCATTGGCTTCTTGACCTTTCTCGCGGGTGCGGTTGCCACTATTCACATCAACAACATGCAAAGCCTCGGTGTGCTCGATGATGAGATAAGCACCGTGCTTGTAGTTGACAACACGGCCAAAGGCAGCCTTGATTTGCTTGGTGATGTTGAAGTTGTCGAAGATAGGCACCTTGCCGGTATAGAGCTTGACTATGCCCGCCTTTTCAGGGGCAATGAGTGAAACATAGTGCTTCACTTCCTTCATCACATCCTCGTCGTTGACAAAGATATTTTCGTAAGAAGGATTGAACAAGTCGCGAAGTAGTGCTACTGCTCTACCTGTTTCCTCGAAGACGAGCTGTGGCCGATTTTGAGTTTTCTGTACCTTGGTGATAGCATTCTCCCATCGCTTCACTAAGACTTTCATTTCAGCATCGAGTTCTGCCACTCTCTTGCCTTCTGCTACAGTACGAACAATGACGCCGCAGTTTTTAGGCTTAATGCTGTGGATGAGCTGTTTGAGTCGGGCACGCTCCTCGCCGCTTTTAATCTTTGACGAGACAGAAACTTTGTCACCGAATGGCATAAGTACCAAGTATCTTCCAGCAAAAGATATTTCTCCTGTCAGCCTTGGCCCCTTTGTAGAAATGGGTTCTTTTACAATTTGCACCAATACTTCCTGTCCCGTTTTTAGAATGTTTTGAATACTTCCGTCCTTTTCAAGGTCAGGTTGCTTGCTGGCTTTAGAGAAAGGAAACAGTTTCTTTCTGTCGCTCTGTACTTGCTTGATGTACTTCTGGTAAGAATTGAAATGACTTCCTAAATCAAGATAATGAAGAAAGGCATCGCGTTCATAACCTACATCCACAAAACATGCGTTGAGTCCAGGCATCAGTTTCTTTACTTTTGCTATGTAGATGTTGCCCACCGAGAAAGAAGCCTCACGAGGCTCGTTCTGGTATTCCACCAGTTGTTTGTCCTCCATGAGTGCTATTGAAATATCCTTCTGCTGGACATCAATTACAACTTCGCTTGTCATAGTCTTCAAATTCTTAAAATATGAGTGAATAAAAAAGGGCATGCCAAACTTTTTGAGCTGACATGCCCCCTCAGCCAGAAAAGACTGAGAGCAAGGATTTACTTGCTCTTATGTCTGTTCTTACGTAATCTCTTTTTACGCTTGTGAGTAGCCATCTTGTGGCCCTTCTTTTTCTTTCCGTTTGGCATGATTTTAAAATTTTAAAATATTGTTATTATAATGTTGTTCTCTATATCAAGTGGATTTAGCCCTTCATCTCTTCTACGAAACTCTTGGCAGGCTTGAAGCAAGGCAGGTCGTGAGCAGGGATGGTGATGGTAGTGTTCTTGGAAATGTTACGGGCAGTTTTGGCTGCTCTGCGCTTGATGTTGAAGCTACCGAAGCCTCGAAAGTATACATTCTCTTTCTTTTTGAGAAGACTATCCTTGACAGCATCCATGAATGCTTCTACTACAATACCTACTTCTTTCTTTGGCATACCTGTGATCAAAGATACTTCGTTGACGATATCTGCTTTTGTCATTTTCCTGTTGTTTTATCTGTTTTTACGATGTTTTATATTGAATTCGGTGTGCAAAGATACAAGTTTTTTGTGATATAACAAAATTGTTAGCACTTTTTTTGAAAAAATAATGTCCTAAGTATTTGCGTATAAGGTTTTTATTGCGTATTTTTGTACCGAAAAAAGAAAAATGGAAAAGCTAAGATATAATATATTGACAATATGCCTGTTTCTGTCGACTACTTTTGTATGGGCTTCGCAAGTGTGGAACGCAAAGAACATACCTGTGCCTTACCTGCAGGACTCTACACGGTATGTGTCTGATCCAGAGCATTATTTGGACAAGCAGGCACTTGATTCTGCCAACTTCTATCTGGGTAAGCTCAACAAGGAATGTCGTGTGCAGAATATATTTGTCATAGTGGGAAAAGTAGAAAACGGTGATGCTTTCCGTGTGGCGCAAGATTTGGGCAACGGCTATGGCGTTGGTGACAGGAAGACAAGAAGAGGCTTGGTAGTGGTGGTGGTTGTTGACGACCATAAGTACTTTATAGCTCCAGGTATGGGGCTTGAGGGAGAGTTGACGGATGTCGATTGCGACGAAATCGCCCGGGCATGTATTGTGCCCAATATGAAGAAGAATCTACCTGCCGAGGCTGTTGTGTCTACGAGTCGTGCTATATATAATAAGATAAAGAGTGGAAAGACTGGAATCTCTGATATCGACAATGGGACAGTAGGCGATGACGACGGGATACTTGTAGCAGTGTTGCTCATTATCTTTTTCGGCATTCCAGTATACATGCTGGCACGTTACTTGTTGGAAGTGTTTGGCATCATTAGGCCCGATGTGGGGCAACGCAATAAGAACGCGCGCTCGTCCCGTCGTCACGATGATGACTTGTTTCCTCCGTTTTTCATGGGAGGAGGCGGAAGCTCTTTTGGAGGTGGCTTCTCTGGCGGTTCCTTTGGTGGCGGTTCCTTCGGAGGTGGAGGTGCTGGCGGAGAATGGTAAGTCAAACGTTCTGTGAATGGTTTGTTGAGTCTTCTATTAGGAGTTGGCAGTGTCTTCAATAAAGAGTTAGATTAAATATTAATAGAAAAAACAGAAAATTATGAAAAAAACAGGTTGGATTATTGTTGCGGTAATTGTAGTGTTAGTGCTTTGGTTTGTTAGCGGTTACAATGGCATGGTAAGTTCTCAAGAGTCTGTTACCACCGAGCTTGCCAACGTTCAGACTCAGTATCAGCGTCGTGCCGATATGATGCCGCAGTTGGCAAAGATAGTGAAAGCTTATGCTCGGCATGAACGTGAAACCTTTGAACAGGTTACAAAGGCTCGTGCGGCCGTGGGACAAGTAAAACTTGACGCTGGCAATCTGACGGAGGAAAAACTGAAGCAGTTTACTGCCGCTCAGGGCGAGTTGGCCAATGCTTTCTCCAAACTTATGTTAGTGGCAGAGAAATATCCGGAGCTCAAGGCCAGTGAGAACTTCAAGTCGCTCCAGATACAGGAAGAGGGTACAGAGAATCGTATCAGCGAGGCTCGTCGCAAGTACAATGAGGCAGTACAGTCATACAATGTGAAGGTGCGTCGTATGCCCAATGCCATCATAGCAGGTTTGTTCGGTTTTGACACCATGCCGAAGTTCGAGGCAGCTGCTGGTAGCGAAAAAGCACCAGACTTGGACATTTAATCTGCACAGAAAGCTTTGTTTTTCAAAAAATCTTTGTAACTTTGCAGAGTTTTTAGAAATTAAGGTAAATAAGATATGAAACAGACCAAGATTGTAGCATCCATCAGCGACCGCCGTTGCGATCAGGACTTTATCCGCAAATTGTTTTTTGCAGGCATGAATGTGGTTCGCATGAACACAGCTCATGCCTCGGAAGAAGGAATCCGCACTATTGTCAATAATGTAAGAGCAGTATCTCCACATATAGGAATTATGATAGACACCAAGGGTCCTGAGGTTCGTACAACAGGTGTCAAGGAGCCTATACATTATAAAATAGGTGACATGGTCAAGATTTTTGGACGTCCGGAGATGGAAACTTCTCATGATATAGTCAACTTGAGCTATCCTAATATTACCGATGATGTAAAAGTGGGCGACGACCTGCTCTTTGACGACGGAGAACTGGATATGAAGGTTGTCGAGAATACAGGTCCTATGCTGGTAGCTCAGGTGCAAAACGAAGGAACCTTGGGTGCTCACAAAAGTGTCAATGTGCCAGGCGAGCATATAGATCTTCCGGCGCTCACAGAGAAAGATCGCAAGAACATCCTCTTGGCTATAGAGTTGGATATTGATTTTATTGCCCATTCATTCGTGCGCAGTGCGGCAGATGTGAAGGCGATACAGGATATCTTAGACGAACATCATAGCGATATCAAAATTATTTCGAAGATTGAGAACCAGGAAGGAGTCGACAATATCGATGAGATTATAGAGGCTTCTTATGGTGTCATGATTGCTCGTGGCGACTTGGGTATTGAGGTGCCTATTGAGAAGATTCCGGGCATTCAGCGCCGTATCATCACTAAGTGTATCAAGAAGAAGAAACCTGTTATCGTGGCTACACAGATGCTTCATACGATGATTCAGAACCCGCGCCCAACTCGTGCCGAGGTGACAGATATTGCGAATGCAATCTTTTATCGCACAGATGCCTTGATGCTTAGCGGTGAGACTGCCAGTGGCAAATATCCACTTGAGGCTGTACAAACGATGGCGCGCATTGCAGAGCAGGCAGAGAAGGATAAGTCGCCTGTCAACGATATTGACCCGATGGACTCAGGTGAGATTGACCAAAAACTCTTTCTTGCCCATGCGGCCATTGAGGCGACTAAGAAATTGGGAGTAAAAGGAATTATTACGGATGGCGAGACTGGTCAGACAGCTCGCGACTTAGCAGCTTTTCGTGGACCTAATCCTGTACTGGCGATTTGTTATAAGGAGAAGCTTCAGCGTTGGCTCAACTTGAGCTACGGTGTTATTCCCATTGTACAGAAAGATCATATTTCCACTAAGGCAATGTTCACCGCTGCCGTTCGCATGCTTCGCCAGAAGGGTTATCTGAAGGCAGAAGACAAGATAGCCTACTTGAGCGGTAGTTTCGGTGAAGGCGGTGGTACTACCTTTGTAGAAATCAACAAGGTAAGAAAGATATTCGATAATAGCTATAGTTTCAATCTTCCTTCCAACGGGATAGAAAAATAGTAAAAAACGATAGAATTACAAGAAATATATAATCAAAGTAATTATTGGTGCAAAATATTTGTGGCATTCAAAAAAATACTGTAATTTTATACCAATATTAATACAAAATGTCAACAATGAAAAAAATCATTTATGCAGTGGTAGCATCGTTGGCTACGGTCTTTGTGCTTGGCGGTTGTGGAAGTACTAAGAATGTGGCTTATTTCCAAAATGCAGATTCTATCAGTTATGCAGCTTCTAAGATGCTTTATGAGGCAAAGATCATGCCTAAGGATGAACTGACAATAACAGTTATAACGACAGATCCCAAGGCGTCGGTTCCTTTTAACTTGGCGGTGTCCAGTGCGATAGGAACGAACGGTCAACTTTCTTCCTCCCAGGGATCTTTACAGGGTTACTTGGTGGATAATAAAGGAAATATAGAATTTCCTGTAGTTGGTTCTCTTCATGTTGGAGGTTTGACAAAAAACCAGGCTGAAGCTTTGATTAAGAGTAAGGTTAAGCCTTATTTGGCTTCTGGCGAAAATCCTATCGTTACTGTGCGCATGGCCAGTTATCGTGTAGTTGTGACAGGTGAAGTAAACAGGCCAAGTGTTATTTCTGTACCACAGGAGAAGATGAGCATCATAGAAGCTCTGGCGCAGGCTGGCGACTTGACGATTTATGGTAAACGTCAGAATGTACTGCTGATTCGTGAAGATGCTTCCGGACAAAAGAGCACTCATCGATTGAATCTTAATGATGCTAATATCATCAACTCACCTTATTATTATCTTCAACAGAATGATATTGTTTATGTTGAACCAAACAAGATAAAGGCGCAGAATTCAGCCATTGGTTCTTCTACAACTTTATGGTTCTCAGCTGTTGGTACATTGATTTCTATTGCTTCGCTTATCGTGAACATCTTGCGATAAATCTCATCTTGAGGTAAATAAGACGAATAAATTAACTGATTGTAAAATAATAATTATATAACTATATGTGTGGTATAGTAGGATATTTGGGTAAGGGACAGGCTTATCCAGCCCTTATTAAGGGACTCAAGCGGTTAGAGTATCGTGGATACGATTCGGCAGGTGTGGCACTCATCGGTGAGGACGGCTCTCTCAATGTGTACAAGACAAAGGGAAAGGTCGCCGACCTGGAAGCTTATTGTGCCGACAAGGATGTGTCAGGTTCGGTAGGAATAGCCCACACCCGGTGGGCAACCCATGGTGAGCCTTCGACCGTTAATGCTCATCCTCACTATTCTTCCTCAAAAAATCTTGCCATCATTCACAATGGCATTATCGAGAATTATGCGGCTATTAAGAAGAACTTGATGGCTAAGGGGGTGAAGTTTAGGAGTGATACCGACACCGAAGTACTGGTACAACTCATAGAATATATCCAGATTGCGAAGAAACTCGACTTGTTGACTGCGGTTCAGGTGGCTCTTCGCCAGGTGATTGGAGCCTATGCCATTGCTTTGCTTGATAAGAATGAGCCCAACCAAATTATTGCAGCTCGCAAGCAGAGTCCGCTCGTTGTTGGCATCGGTAAGGAGGGCGAATTCTATCTCGGTTCTGATGCCACACCTATCATAGAATATACCGACAAGGTTGTTTATCTGGAGGATGGCAATATAGCCATTATGCGCTTGGGTGAGGAGTTGAAGGTTACCAATATCCAAAATGTGAAGCTGAATCCAGAGATTCAGACCGTCGACATGGACTTGGGACAGATAGAGAAAGGCGGTTTTCCACACTTCATGCTGAAAGAAATCTTCGAACAGCCTGAGTGTCTACGCAATTGTATGCGTGGTCGTGTAGTAAGCCGTACTGTGGAAACCCGTGTGATGACGGATGGTGACGAAACCACAACCAAAAAAGAAACAGAGATGGGTGTGGTGCTCAGTTCTATTACCGACCATCGTCAGGAACTGCTCAATGCCAAGAGATTCATTATTGTGGCTTGCGGCACTTCCTGGCATGCTGGTCTGATAGGAAAGCAGATGATTGAGAACTACTGCCGTGTTCCCGTGGAAGTAGAGTATGCTTCGGAGTTCCGCTATCGCAATCCTGTGGTGACGAAAGATGATGTTGTCATCGCCATTTCTCAGAGTGGTGAGACTGCTGATACTTTGGCAGCCATCAAATTGGCAAAGGAGCATGGAGCTTTTATCTATGGTATCTGTAACTCGATTGGTTCTTCCATCGCTCGTGAGACAGATACTGGCACCTATATTCACGTAGGTCCAGAAATAGGTGTAGCCTCGACCAAGGCTTTCACTGGTCAAGTAACAGTTCTCATTCTTTTGGCTCTTGCCATTGGCAACGAGAAGGGAACCATCTGCGCCGACGAGTATCAGAACATCACAGAACAACTGTGGAACATTCCGGGAAAAATGAAGGATGTGCTGAAATTAAACAACTATATAGCCGACCTCAGCCGCACATTTACATATGCGCGCAATTTTATTTATTTAGGTCGTGGCTTTCAGTATCCCGTAGCTTTGGAGGGAGCCTTGAAGTTGAAGGAAATCAGTTATATACATGCAGAAGGTTATCCTGCTGCAGAGATGAAGCACGGACCTATCGCTCTTATAGACAGCGATATGCCTGTTGTTGTTATTGCAACACATAATTTCATGTATGAAAAGGTTCTTTCTAATATTCAGGAGGTGAAGGCTCGTAAGGGACGCGTCATCGCTATTGTCAGCAAGGGCGATGAGATTATTTCCAAGATTGCCGATGAGGTAATCGAGTTGCCTGAGACTTTGGAGTGCTTGGAGCCATTGTTGGCTACCATTCCTTTGCAGTTGTTGGCTTATCATGTCGCTGTATGTAAGGGGAAAGATGTTGACCAACCAAGAAATTTGGCGAAGTCAGTGACTGTTGAGTGATATTTTAAAGGGATTCGTCATTTCTTAGCGATTCCCTTTTTTTTTGGAGCTTAACAGGAAAAGGATAGGGGTTAAGGGAGTCGAGACAAATGTCTTAGGGCAATATCCCTTCTTGAAACTCAAACAAAGAAATATTCAAATTAAAATAAGATTTAAGGATAATAGAGAGATGGAACCATTGAAGCATGAATGTGGCGTGGCAATGATTAGATTGCTCAAGCCACTGGGGTATTACCAGCAGAAGTACGGTACGTGGATGTACGCACTCAACAAACTCTATCTGATGATGGAGAAGCAGCACAACCGTGGACAGGAGGGTGCTGGTATGGCTTGTGTGAAACTCGGCGGTAAACCAGGACATGAGTATATGTTCCGTGAGCGTGCCGAGGGCAAGAACGCCGTGACCGAAATCTTCGGCAAGGCAAATTCCAACTTCAAGGACTTGACTCCAGAGCAGCTTGCCGATGCTAACTTTGCCAAGGAGGAATTGCCTTTCGCTGGCGAACTTTACATGGGGCACTTGCGCTACAGTACAACGGGAAAGAGTGGCATACAGTATGTTCATCCTTTCTTGCGCCGCAACAACTGGAAGGCAAAGAATCTTTGTCTATGTGGCAACTTCAACATGACCAATGTGGATGAAATCTTCCATGAGCTTACGGAGAAAGGTCAGAGCCCACGCATCTATAGTGATACATATATCCTGCTCGAACTGATGGGACACCGACTTGATCGTGAGGTGGAGCGCAACTACGTGGCAGCCAAGGCCATGGAAATGGAAAATCTTGACATTACCAATTATATCGAAGACCATGTGAAGATGAGCAACGTGCTCAGGACTACGATGAAAAACTTCGATGGTGGTTATGTGGTTTGCGGTATCACGGGCTCAGGGGAGATGTTCTCCATGAGAGATCCTTGGGGAATCCGTCCTGCTTTCTATTATAGGAATGATGAAATCGTAGTGTTGGCAAGTGAGCGTCCTGTGCTCCAGACCACCTTCGACTTAGAGGCCGACGAGGTACAGGAATTGATGCCTGGCACCGCCCTCTTGGTCAAGAAGAACGGTGAGTGCAGTATCGAGCGAATCATGGATCAGAAAGGTGATTCTGCTTGCTCTTTCGAGCGCATCTATTTTAGCCGCGGTTCGGATGTTGACATTTACAAGGAGCGTAAGAAGCTTGGCGAACAGTTGACGCAGCCTATCCTGAAGGCTATCGACTATGACGTGGATCACTCCGTGTTCAGCTACATCCCGAATACAGCTGAGGTGGCATACTATGGTATGTTGAGCGGCTTCAAACAGTATCTCAACGACACCAAGATAGAGAAGATTGCGAACCTTGGTCATATTCCTACCAAGGAAGAATTGCAGGAAATTCTCGGTGACTATGTTCGCTCTGAGAAGATTGCATGGAAGGACATCAAGCTCCGTACCTTCATCACTGAGGGCAACAGCCGAAACGACTTGGCGAGCCATGTGTATGATGTAACCTACGGTAGCATCGAACCACACGTGGATAACCTCGTCATCATCGACGATAGCATCGTGCGTGGTACTACCTTGAAAGAGAGTATTCTCCGCATACTCGACCGATTGCATCCTAAGAAAATAGTAGTTGTATCCAGTGCGCCTCAGATTCGTTATCCTGACTACTATGGCATTGACATGGCGAGACTGGAAGAGTTCTGTGTGTTCCGTGCTGCCATCCAACTCTTGAAAGAACGCAAGAAAGAAGATATCGTCGAACAAATCTATGAGGCTTGCAAGGCAGAGTTGGAGAAGCCAAAGGAGCAGCAGGTAAACCAAGTGCGTGCCATCTACGAGCCTTTTACCATCGAGGAAATCAACGAGAAAATTGTGGAGATGCTTCGTCCAGAGGAAATGACAACTCCTATCCAGCTCGTATTCCAGAGCATTGAGGGATTGCATGAGGCGATTCCTAATCACAAGGGTGACTGGTATTTCACAGGTCATTATCCAACCCCCGGTGGAACCAAACTTTGCAACCAGGCGTTTGTGAACTTCGTAGAGAATGTTTATCACAAGTAAGTGAAGAACGAAGAGTGAAGAATGCATTTGTTCTTTAAGTGAAGATATTGCCCTTTGCACAAACACAGAAAATAAAAGAAATTATGTCAGATATGAAAAAAGTAACCTTAGTATTGAGCGATGGAACCAAATTCCATGGCAAATCTTTTGGATATGATGCTCCTGTAGCGGGCGAGGTTGTGTTCAACACAGCCATGATGGGATATCCAGAGAGTTTGACCGACCCTTCGTACGCCGGTCAGTTAATGACACTTACCTTCCCACTCGTGGGTAACTATGGTGTTCCTCCATTTACCTTCAAGGAGAACGGTCTGCCTACTTTCATGGAGAGCGACAAGATCTATGCTTCTGCCATCATCGTGAGTGATTACAGCGAGCAATACAGTCACTGGAACGCAGTGGAGAGCCTTGCCGACTGGTTGAAGCGTGAGAAAGTTCCAGGAATCACAGGTATCGATACCCGTGAGTTGACTAAGGTGCTTCGTGAGCATGGTGTGATGATGGGTAAGATTATCTTCGACGATGAGCCAGATAACATCCCTGAGGCTAACTACGAGGGCGTGAACTTCGTTGACCAGGT
>DJOI01000035.1 GCA_002439605.1 Candidatus Segatella mututuai
TGCCGTATATCCATGCAATAATCGACAAAAAAAAAGAAGTCCCGGCCGCAAGGCGGCACCGCCCCAACTGGGAAATTATTTTTTCATAACTGGGAAAATATTTTTTCCCAACTGGGAAATTATTTTTTCACAGTTAAGCGCAGCTTGCTGGTGAATAAATATTCAAAAGATTTCCTGCTGATATTTTTGCAACTACCCAGCACCCCACTTGGGAGGTGACAGAATTCGTAAGATTTGGATGATATTGGGCGACTTATACAGCGCAAGAACAGGCAATTATGTCCAATAAACTCTTAAAAGCCTATTTTTAAGGGATGCTGAATAGTCACGAGAAAAGTAAAATCACGTAAGAAATGTTAATAAAGCATCCAAAGAGAACCAATTACAAAAAATGGCATTATCTTTGTACCATCAACCACAAAAGGAATCGCGACAAACGATTATCTGAAAAATGTACAAACAAAGGAAGTATAAACCCAAAAGAAAATAACTATGACAGAAAAAGAAATGTACGACCGTATTAACGGCGGAAGCCAAGACACAGGCTTCAGTATCAACGAGAAGGCTCGTGGGCTCGACGGTGCCTTTGCGGCACTTATGCGAAAAGTTTACGTCTGGATGACACTTGCCTTGGTTATCACAGGCTTTACCGCTTACAGCGTTGCCAACAGTCCAGCCCTGTTGTCCACCATCTACACCAATTCGGCTTTGATGTGGGGGCTTATCATAGGCGAACTTGCGCTCGTGTTCATCATCAGTGGTGCCATCAACCGTCTTTCGCTGACCACGGCAACCCTGCTCTTCATTATCTACTCGGTGCTTAATGGAGCCATGCTCTCATCCATATTCGTCATCTACGAACCTATGGTAATAGCAAAAGTATTCTTCATCACAGCAGGCACCTTTGGAGCCATGGCCTTCTATGGCTATTCCACCAAGCGCGACCTTAGCTCCATTGGCAAGATTCTGTTCATGGCATTAATAGGCCTCATCATCGCCACTGTGGTGAACATGTTTTTGAAGAGTTCTGGTTTTGACTACATCCTGAGCTATATTGGTGTTGCCATCTTCATAGGTCTGACAGCCTGGGACTCTCAGAAAATCAAGCAGATGCTTTTGATGCAGCCCGACATGAGCGAAGGCGCACAGAAATTAGCCCTGCTCGGATCACTTACTCTGTACCTCGACTTCATCAACCTCTTTCTCTATCTGCTCCGCATTTTCGGCAACAACAGAAACTAAAACAGATGTAAGAGTTCCGCAAAGACATTTTACAATAGAACAACAAATATCCCAAAGAGCTGGTTTCATGACAGAAACCAGCTCTTTGTTTTTTTCAAAATCCCGTCTATCACAATCACATCCACCAACAGCAAAACCCTCAAAAAGAGCACCAAGCCCTATCATTACGTAAATATAGGAGCATACGGTAAAATAAAAGGAGCAAAACATAAAAAATAAAAAAAACGACTTTCAACCCAAGCAAACATTTCATATCTTTGCACCCAACGACAACACAAATTATAAACTAAGAAAGAATTATTATGAAGACAAAGAAATCATTATGGATTATTATCGCAGCACTTGCATTGTGTACAAATTCCGTCCAGGCACAGGGCTTAGGAGGCATTCTAAAGAAAGCAAAAAAGATTCTGAATTCTTCCAATGAGCCAGCCAAGAACGAGACCACCCAAACAAAACCTGCGGCAAACAATGCCGCAGAAGAGCCTATTGCAACAGGAGGAACTCTCATTAATCCCCTAAAAGACAAAGTGGACGTACAATTAGTGGGAGCATACGGCAAAAGCACATCTGAAAACTACGGTGAGGTAAGGCTGGTATTGAAAGTGAAGATGATAGCCAACAAAAACGAAATCAGCATTGGTGGCAACAGCAATTGGCCAGTCATGCTCATCGACGAAGAGGGGAACGTGAGCGAACCACGTTATTTAGGCTGGACTCCCTACTCTGTCTCCGAAGGCATCTACATGAAAATCGCCCTCAAGGACAACGACACCTTCACCAATGTGAAGAAATCGGCAAAAATTATACAGAAAGCTCAGATTGCCCTGTCGCTCAGTTATGACGAGAAAGGCTTGTTGATCTTGAAAAACGTACCTATCCAATGGGACGTGCAACCCTAAGAAGAGCGAGTTAAGAGTTAATTAATACGACTTTACGCTCCATCAAAGGATGCGTTTACGATATTCAGAAGGGGTACATTTTTGCTTAGCAGCAAAAACCCTTCTGAAGGTTGATATAGAATTAAATCCCGACTGTTCGGCAATGACGTTCAGTCTCAAGCCTTCGTCGTGGAGCAAGCCCATGGCATATTCCACGCGCAGATTATTGACATAATCAAAGAAAGTCATTTTCTTTTCCTGATTGAAGAATCGGCTCAGATAAGTGCGGTTCGTGCCCACCAGTCTTGCCACATCAGAAAGCTTGAGTTGAGGATTGAGATAAATTTTATCCACTACGAACAACTCGTTTATCTCTTTCTCCAATCCACTAAGACTTATTTCCTCACATTCATCCGACACTTCCTCTTCATCCATTTCGCCCAATTCTCCGATAACCGACTCGTGTTTATAAAGGAAAAAGCAAGCAAACATCCATGCGCCCAAAGAGAAGAGCATATAGATATTGTCGAATTGGGCATCCACCATATAGCAACTAAAAGTCCAAGCCAGCAATATCACAAAGAAGCACGACAATATGCCCCTTAACCAGTTAAGATTGATATTATCTTGATAAGAGAACCGCTCCTTCAGTTGGCGGTGATAACGACTAATCAGATAGAACATAAGGAAATACGTAACTGTACCATACACAAAGCACCAAGCAGTCAGCACATCAAACCACAACAAATTACCCGTAATTCCATACAAGGCAACCGGCAGCAGAAAAGAAGCCTCATGCAGAGCAGCCTTCCCCCAGGAAAGCCAACCCGGCCTCACCAGTTCCATAAGTACGAAAGCATAAATAGGCACAACAACCATATCGGTGGCAGTCACCCAATGCCACATCGACTCATGGAGTTCAAAGTCGAAAAGATAGAGTGCCAAATCCTTCAGGCACTCCAGGTCAAGCACAGCCATCAAGAACATAATCAGCCTCGACAGTTTATCGCCACCCTTGCGCCAGAACATCCACACCATCATGGAGTAGAACATGACGCACATTCCATATATAAAATAGGTAAGGCACTCTATCTTCATGTACTTATCTTCTGTTTCTATTAGTCGATTTCCTCATCAGCCTCATAGCCACCCATCTCACGGATAGCATTCTTTAGCATGGTATACTGTTGATAAAGATTATTGACAGCCTCCTCACCCCTTGTATAATCGTGCATAGGAGCCTTAAGATAGAAGCTCAAGAAACGCTGGATTCCATACCGTCCAGCGCGAGCTGCCAAGTCGCTCAACAAGGTAAGGTCGAGCAAGAGCGGAGCAGCAAGGATAGAGTCACGACACAGGAAGTTGATCTTGATCTGCATAGGATAGCCCATCCATCCGAAGATGTCGATGTTGTCCCA
>DJOI01000012.1 GCA_002439605.1 Candidatus Segatella mututuai
GAAAAATAAAAAAGGTGCATCCTTTGCTACCAGATGATGTGGCGGTGGAAGGATGCACCTTTTTATATCTTATGGATTTGGATAATCAGTATTGATTCCTCTTGGTAGGAAGTAACCCTTGATGCAGTTTGGATTGCAGACGCAAATCTGTATGTGGTTCTTTTCTCGGAATCCAGCGTTAGGATAAAGTTCCTTGCCTTCCCAGAAAACTCCTTTTACGGAATCATAAGGATGAGTGTTAGCTTTTGCGTTGATTTTCAAGGCAGTTTGCACAACCGCACAATCTAACTTTCTTATTAACTTATCGGAAGAACTGCCAATTGTGGTGTTTCGTGGAAGTTGTAAATCAGAATCTGCATAAAGTTCTTTCAGAACACTATACGATACTTTTAATTCCTTTAAGTAGAAACTGTCTGTTAAATCGAAGCAATAGCCCAAATCAATTACAGCTCCAACCACAGCTGGAGTCTGTATCTGTGAGCTTTTTCTCTTTGCAAGTTCGTTTGCCCATTGCCATGCTCGTTCTTCATTATTTTCCCAAAAATAGATACCGCTACCTAACCAATCATAATCATTAGTACTGGCAAGTAGTTCAGTCTTACCTGCTACAACAGAATCTGCTACGGATTTGTCACATCCATGAAAACCTATGACAAGATTTGATCGTCTTGAATATAATGACTCATCCATAAGTTTATCTAAGATGTGGTGCAACTTCTCCGTTTTGCAGCATAATCCCAGCTTCAATTAGGAATTTTTTGGCATTCTCTTTGTTAGCTGTAATTTCTTTTATTACAGCCTGCATTCTTTCTTGTCTTTTGCTGTCAAATAAATCCATATTTACCTCCTTATTTTTAAGGGTTCGACTTTCTGTTGCAAAGTTACACTTTTCTTTTGGAAGAAGCAATAAAAACTGAAAAAACTTACTGTTTATGGTAAAAGAAAAAGGAGCACCCCTTGTCGCCCGAAGATGGGGTGACAGGGATGCACCTTTCAGAATGTATAATAAAGCCTTACTTCACTATCTTTCTTGTCGTGTTGCCTTGCTTCACGATTAATACGCCGTGGGCAGGAACATTGTCGATGTTGAAATCGGAAGTCTTGGTTTTGTAGACTTCCTGGCCTTGCAAATTGTAGATGTAGGTGTAAGGAGAAGGGATGTTCTGCGACATGGAAACGGCAGCGATGGCAGTTGTGGCATCCTGCGCTATTGTCATGGTGCCGTCTGAAGCGACTTTTAGCGTGTACATGATGGCACCACCTACACCACGCAGACATTGATAGGAATTTTCCTTTGTCGACTTAGAACCAACAAACACCTTGTAGGTACCAGCAGAGATCGCTTTTAGCTCTGCGTCTTGACTCAGATTGTAGTCAGCTTCCCCATTATCACTATCACCGAAATTGAAACCACTCAGCATGTCGATATAAGGCGTTTCGGCATCTGTCTCGAAAATCGGGTCGGTATAGAGTTTTCCGCTGCCATCAGTGCCCTGTAGCACGATGTCCAGTTTTCCCTCAAACACACGATGGCTGTAATTATAGGCGTTTGTCAGTTTGACATGCAATTCTCTGTTGTTGTCGACATAGAAACTATATCCGTCAGTAGCCCATTGCGATATGTTTTCTTCGTCAGTGCTTGGGGTCTCCTGTGTCTTGAAACCCAAGACCATGCTTTGTCCTTCGTTGAAGCCCTTGCCAGAAAAAGAGGTGATGTTAGGCTTGAGGACATCGATGTCATACCATCCATCGCCAGATTTTCCCCATCCCCAGTTGACGTGTACCTTTCCGTCTTCCTGTATACCGTCGAGCAAGAAGGCATGGCCACCCTCCACCTCATCGGCACCACAATATAGGATAGGTTGCTTGGCTTCCATTTCCTTGCGTATCATGTCCATCCATTCCGCATCGGTATAGAAGTCGCGTTGCAGACAGCTGATGGCCAAAGAGTCGTATCTGAAGTTCTCGGCTAATCCTTTGGCTGCATACCATTCCACAGTGCCACTACCACCGCTCTGATAATTCATACGACAGGCTGCGCCAGCATCAGCCATCAGTGTGGCAACGGCATCATTCGCATCTTCGGAAAGCAGTCCATAGCTCGGTTTCATATTGCTCCATTGGTATGTATTGGTTAGATTTCGCAGATAATTCTTCGTGGTGCCCTTTGTGTCATTTTTATCCTTATAGGTAGTTACGGAATATACACCAGACCCCTTTCCTGTAGCAGGATATTGGTAGTATTTCATAATCTGTGCCATGGCCGTAGCTATGCAACCTGTCGGGGCGGCACTGCCATCAATTTTCGGGCAAAGATTGTTGAAAGGTGTCTCTTGGCTCCAGTAGGTCGTGATGAAATAGGTAGAGCGTGCGCTTGTCTCTATGTGGCTCGCACGATAAGAGATTCCTCTGGCTTTCATCCTCTCAAGCGATTTGTTGGCGGCGTTCAGCCACCATTTCATGGCGCAGGGAATATTTGCCACATCAAAGTATTCATCGGAAATTCCAAGCACAGGCTCCATGCCGTCGTCTTTACTGATGAAAACAACACCTTTTCCCTTGATTCCATAGACATTGACCATGTCTAACGACAGATATTTCTCCACGACAATCTTGGACAAAGCCTTTTTGACTTCTCCGCTTTGAGAATTTAGGGAGTTGAGCGCTTGCCGTGCTATCGCCTGCATGTCTTGTTCGCTTCGGTCGTCTGCAAAGCTTGGCAGAGCGAGCAGAGAAGCTATAAAAAGTGTAAGAGTCTTTCTCATATATTTCGGTTGTTTTTGGAAATTCATGTTGGCTCTAAACAAGAATGGCGAAGCACTTGTGGCTTCGCCATTCTCTATAGAATAAAACAAATATTTAGTTTACTCGTTGGGAACGAATGTATCGTAAGCAGATGGTGCGGTAAAGTTACCTGCACTTACATACCACTGCATGACGATCATGCAGTAATAATCGTCGTACATGTAGCTGTTGGCTTGAACCGTTTGGTGAGTGAGCGCATCAGCACAATAGATGGTTCCATAGCTTGAGTGAGAGAATGGAGTAGCCTGTTCGGGAACTACGAGCTGTGTGATGGTCAATCCGTTGTTATCCTTTCCCTTTTGGTCGGTCAGGTTGAAGGTCAAGTGCTTGCCTGTAGCCCAAAAGTTCTTGAATCGGAAGAGCTTGGGATTGGCGTCGTTTACCTGCAAGGTGGCTTCTTGCGAAGCACCAAACAAGCTTGCGCCTATGCCGGTAAAGTTGTAAGTACCCTCGGCAACGGTAGTCCAACTATTGGCAGTGAACTTGGTCGTAGCCAAGTATTTGCCATTTCCCACAGCAACCACGGCTATTGTGTTGTCGCCAGAAAGGCTCTTGATGGTCTTGTCGATGTTGGCGGCACCTTCGGCGCCCTCGAGCTTCTCTCCATGTTCCACCACATAGTCCTTGTAGCCTTCCTCACCCAACTCGGCTAAGCGGCTTTCATAGTCGGCTGTTTTCTCTACCAAAAGGTAAGCACTCTGTGTGGCACTGTTGGTGGCAATACGAATCTGTGTGTCAACATCCGCGTCGTTAGGCTCTGTGGCAGTATACTGATAAAGAGTAGCTTTAGCTTGGCTGTCGGAACCGATGTCGGTGCCTTCGTCCTCGGAGCAGGCAGTAAACATGGCTACCGAAACAAGCGCCAAGAATAATCCATAAATATATTTCTTCATTTTCTTTTTACTTTAATGGTTTGACATGTTTACCATACATACTCAGGTGAGTCGCTTGTAGGCGTGGTCACCATTGGGTTCTGCGTACAGTCTGCATTGTAAGCACCCTCGCTCTCCACAATCATCAGGGTCATCCACTGTGGCACACCGTCGGTGTTCCAACGAGATTCCTCGCAGTGGTTAGTACCAGCATAGCTACGGATGACGCTCTTGCCGAAGCGCTTGATGTCGAGAGTGGCGAAACCCTCACCCCACAGCTCTACACGACGCTGCCACCAAATCTCGTTTTGGAAACCAGTGTTGCTACTGTTGCCATACTTGTCGTTGATGTGCTTGCCATATACATATTGTGGATCGCGTGTCTTGGCAAAGGCCTCGAGCAACTGCTTGCCACGAGCCTCGTCCTGCATACCGGCAGCCTCGGCCTCGATAAGTTTCATCTCCTCGACACGCATCAAAGGCACTGACTGGAGGAAGCCCTTGGCTGTGTTGTTGTGTCCCTCTACGCCATTGGCAGTACGGAACTTCAAGCTAAGCCCACCAGTGCCAGGCCATTTTGCCACATTTGCGGAATATTCGAGCCATGTGGGATAGTCGGAATATTCCTTCAGCTTGTTCTCGAGTTCCGTGCCTTTCATGTCGTTGGTAGAGAAGTCTACGAAGCACTTCTTACGGCAGTCGGTGGCAGGGATGGTCTCATAGAGGTGACGGTCTATCAGCTTGGCATCGCCATAGTTGGCGGCATAACCACAAGCAGAAACGTCCTTGTCTGTGTTGATTTCGAGCGACATCTGCGAGCCCCAAGAGGTATCGGCGTCATTGCTCTTGATACATGGGTCAGTGTCCTTGTAGGTTACGCAGAACATCCATGCCTCGTTAGGAGTGTTGAAACCAGTCTCACGGTCGGTATATTCTGCTGAAGACATCACAGAATAACCGGCTTGTGCCTTCTTGGCATATTCTTCAGCCTTGTCCCATTTGCCCATTACGAGGTAGGCACGTGCCTTCAGACCATAAACGACTGAAACATCAGGAGTAGTCTTGTCTGGACGTTCGTAACCAGCAAGATATTCCTCAGCCTTATCGAGGTCGGAGATAATGAAATTCCACATTTTCTCGTTGGTAGCACGGGGGTTGTGGTTCATATCAATGCTCTCGTCATCAGAAACGATAGGTACGGTCTCTGCCTGTGGATTCTTGGTGTAAGTCTCGTTGGCATACATCTGTGCCATATCCTCATAGAAGAAGGCGCGCATGGCGTATGCGATGCCTACACCACTTTTCTGTTCATTCGTAGGATTGGCACCGCCCATCTTGATGACAGTATTACAATTCTTGATCCACGCATAATATACAGTCCATGGAATTTGACATGCCATATATTGTGGTGTCAACACATCGAAATAATTGTACCAAACGGTAAACCATCCTGGTGCAACAGCAGCAGGATAAGCGATGTCTTGACCCATCAAGTCGCGCTGAAGCATCTGTGAGGGATAGCCGAAGTCGAAGTTGTACGAGCTAAGTTCTGACTCGGAAAACATCATAGGTCGTCCATTCATATCGGCTGTGATAGCCGATACGAACTTGTTGAACGAGTTGGGAGCCGAAGCTGCCTGGTCTATGGTAACGGTGCTGCTCTGTGGGTCTATCTCCTCGATGCAACTTGTCAACGAGGTGACAGCCAAGGCCAGGGCGGCAAATGTCATTTTATTTAATTTCATCATAGTTTCGTCTTTTAATGTTTTTAGAACGTCAATTGAATACCACCAGAGATATTACGTGTTGGTGAGTAACTTGTACCTGTCACACCATCATAAGAATAGCGTGGGTCCAAGCCCTTGCGAGCAGAGATGAAACCAAGGTTCTCGCCAGAGCAGTAGATGCGAATCTTGGAGAAGTATGGTATCAAGTTCTTTGGGAAGGTGTAACCTACCGTGAACGACTGGAAGTTGAAATAACTTGCGTTGGTGAGGAAGCGATCTGAAGCTTGGCTGTTGTCATCGCCATACTGCCAGCGAGGAATGTTGCTGCTGGTATTGTTTGGACTCCATGACTTGATATAGTCCTTATGAATAGCCAAACCACCTGTAGAATTGGAAGTCAGAGGACTCATCAAGCCAGCATACTTCATATCGTACACCTTGCCACCAATCTGGTAATCGAAACTGAATGTAGCATCAAAACCCTTATAAGAGACAGTGGTACTCAAACCGCCAGATACCTTTGGCAACAAAGAACCTGTCTCATAGTTGCTGGCCTTGCTGACGTCAGTTGTAGTGTAAGACAACTTCTGACCAGGGCGACCTGTTATTTCACTGTCCGAGATATCCTCGTCTACCCAATAGAGCGCCTCACCCTTCTCGTTGACTCCGGCATACTTAGGCAGGAAGCCATTGTAGAGAGGACCACCCTCCTTGTACCAATACATGGTATAGCTCATGTCGCTGGCCTGGGCGAAGCCACCATACTGGTTCTTTGAAGTAGAGTCAAGCTTCAATATCTTGGTTTTGTTGTGTGCCAAGTTGGCTGTAACAGACCAATCGAAATCCTTAGTGCGGAAAATGTGACCTGTCAAGGTCAGCTCGACACCCGTGTTGCGAAGGTCGCCCACATTGCTGTAGTAGCCACGGGTACCCTGCGACTCTGGCACACGCAACCAGAAGAGCAAGTCGCTGGTCTTCTTGGTATAGAAGTCGAAGCTACCGCTCAAGCGACCCTTGAAGAAACTGAACTCGGTACCGATGTTGAAGTTGGTGGTTGTCTCCCAAGTAATCTTCGGATTACCCAAGCGAGCGAACGAAGCCGACATCTCGGTATCAGAAACCTGTGACAAGTTATAAAGGTCTGTGTAAGCCCAGTTGCCGATGTTATCATTACCCTGCTGACCGATAGAAGCCTTGAGCTTCAATTCGTCCACCCAAGGAGCCTTGAACCAAGCTTCCTTGTTGATGAGCCAAGCGGCACCTACCGACCAGAAGCTACCCCAACGGTTCTCCTTGGCAAAGCGTGAAGAGGCATCACGACGATAAGAGAATGAGCCGAAATACTTGTTGTCGTAGTTGTACTGGGCGTTGCCGAAATAACCCTCTACGTTGTAGGCAGTCTCATAGCCACTTGCATCCTTCTTGTTGGCAAAGGCGCTAATCTGCAAGATGCTTGGCGAGAAGCCGCCCTCTGCCAAGGCTGCAAGATAGGTGCTTGTTGTCTTGTAATACTCATGGCCGAGCATCACGGTAACGCCATGCTTGCCAAAGTTGTCGAAGTAGGTGAGGGTCTGCACGTGGTTCTGACGCCAAGACTCCGTAGAAGACTTTGTGAGCGAACCGTTCACGCCAGCCTTTGAGCCAAAGAATGGGTTGGCATAGCTTGTCGCATTGGTCTGCCCCCAAATAATGGTACTGGTCAGGTTGGCCTTCAAGAAGTCTGTAATCTGAACATCTGCAGTAAATGTACCGTTCAACTGATGACCCTTGCTTTGGCTCTTGTCGTAGTAATTGGAAGCTACAGGGTTGTAGTTGTTGTTGAATGGGCGGTTGATACCCAATGTGGAAGAACCCAAGTCGTACAATGGCAAGCCATGCTCATCCTGAGGAATATAAATGTTGCCATTCTCGTCTATCGATCGGAGATACAATGGGTAGATAGGAGCCATGCTTGAGGTGAAGCTCAAGCTGGAGCCCAAGTTGGCATTGGCATCCTGTGTGGAGTTTACGAAGCCAATATTGGCACCCAACTTCAACCACTTCTTAATCTGGTAGTCTGCCTTCAGACGAGCTGTGATTCTCTCGAAGCTGGAGTTTTTGATGATGCCCTCGTCGTTCAAGTATCCCAAACTGGCATAATAAGACGAACGGTCTGAACCGCCACTTGCGTTTACATTATATTCTTGGCGCAAAGAGTTTCCAAACACGGCATCAGTCCAATCATCTGGCGTGACATAGTAAGACTTGCCGCCCGCACCTGTAATCGTGCGACCTAAAGTAGCGTTGGGATTCAACTTGCCATCCAAGCCGATGAGTTGTTCGCCATCAGGATAGCTATATACGTTGTAGGCCAACTTGTTCAGCATAGCTGAATTGGCCTTCACATTGGCATCGCTGGCTGCAAGTCCATCGCCATAGAAATACTTGTTGTAGTATTCAGAGTATACTGCCTCGTAATACTGACCTGGGTCTGTGATAACATCATACTCAGGAATGGCACGAGAGTTGGAACCCCACTTCATATCAACATTAATCTTGCCTTCAGAATTGTTGGCACCCTTCTTGGTGGTTACAATGATAACACCAGCGGCACCACGAGCACCATAAAGAGCTGCAGAGGCTGCGTCCTTCAACACGGTTACCGACTCAATATCGTCGGTAGGAATGTTAGAAAGGCTTGCTGAGTAAGGAGCACCATCGACGATGATCAATGGGTCGGTACCAGCATACATAGAGGCAATACCACGAATGTTAATGCTACCCTGGCTTGCACCTGGCTGGCCAGAGCTACCACGCATCTGCAAACCAGACACCGAACCCACCAAGGCATCGGCCACGTTGGTAGTAACCTTCTTGGAAAGTTCCTCGGAACCTACCACGGCTGCTGAACCAGTAAAGGCACTCTTCTTCTGGGTGCCATAAGCCACGACCATCACCTCGTCGAGCGACTTGCTGTCGGGGTCCAATACGATTTTCATGTTTCCTGCCGCTTTGACAGTCTTGGTCTGCATGCCGATGTACGACACCTCGAGCTTCGCGCCCTGGGCTACGTTCAGTGAGAATTTACCGTC
>DJOI01000028.1 GCA_002439605.1 Candidatus Segatella mututuai
TTACTCACTAAACTTCCACCAATCCAAAAAGAAGAGGTTCTGCTTCTGGATGTCACCACCCTTGAACACGAAATAGAGATCGTGAACACCTGCTACCTTCTTTACCTTGGCAGAGAAAGTCTTGTAATCATCCTTGGTATTCGTGATTTCGACAGTGCCGATGCATTTGCCCTTCACACCATCCAGATGAATCTCGATACTTCCACCAAGCATGTGGCAAGAGGCTGATACCTCAAACTGGCTCGCGCCCTTCTTGAAATCTACTCCTTTCACGAGGATGTACTCATTCTCATCAATATCTGTTACTATCTGGTTCCATTTGTTTTTCTGCGCCCATTGGTTCTTAGGCTGCGTCTTCAAGCCATATCCCCATGCCATGGTCTCGGCTTCCACCTGACGGTATGGATTGAACCATTCCACCTGTTCCAATTTGCAATCCTGGAAGTATGGCAACTCTTGGATAGTTCCATCCGCATTGTAAGTCATCTCGGCAGCAGCCACCGAACGTTGCTCTGCATGACGACCTGTCTTCAAGCGGAAGATGTCATAGTTCAAACCAAAGCAGTAGCTCTTGCCCTTGTAGTCGATGATGCCAGGGTGATTGCCACGAGTGCGAGGCGTATGGTTCATGATATGTCCCTTATACTCCCAAGGACCAAGTGGACCTTTGCTCATCGCATAACCGATACCCTCAGGACAACAGGTGGATGCATAAGCCATATAATAATTGCCATTGCGTTTCCAGAACCAAGGACCTTCCTGATAATCCTGAATCTTTGGGAAATGCATGATGGAGTCGGAATAAGAAATCATGTCCTCGTTTAATTTCACAGCTTTCAACACAGGGTTTCCCCAGTACATATAAGCCTGTCCGTCATCGTCAATCCAGACGGTTGGGTCGATGTCGAACCAGTCTCCCTCCCAAGCCAAAGGCTTTCCGATAGGGTCAACAAAAGGTCCGTAAGGATTATCTGCCACCAACACGCCGATGCCATGACCATGGATAGGGCAATACATATACCACTTTCCATTGCGCTCTATCACTTGCTCAGCCCAAGCACCATTATCGCCCTTGAACCATTTGAAATCCTTCAAGGATGCCACGGCACCACGATCCTGCCAGTTCACCATATCTGTAGATGTATAGAGCAACCAGTCCTTCATCAAGAATCCCTCTGCTCCATCCTCATCGTGGGTGGTATAGAGATATACCGTATCGTTATGCACGTAAGGTGCAGGGTCGGCGGTGTACTTGGTCTGGATGATAGGCAAGTTAATGTTTGGAGTCTGTGCCATCGATGTTGCTCCAGACAAGCCCAGCAACAAAGAGGCTAATATCATCTTTTTCATTGTTCAAAATTGTTGTTGTTATTTTTGTTATTAATTGTTAGGTGCAAAAGTACAAAAAAAGGAAGACATAATATTTACGATATGTTTCAAATACTTTGCGAATTGCAAAATATTCCCATAAAATATGGCTTGAAATACCTGTGTATCAAATGAAATGCCTTAAATAGGCATAAAAAATCTATAAATATAGGTTCCTTTTTTCATTATTTTTACGTTGCAAGCGAAAGTCCTTGGAAAAATAAAGGAAGAAAACTTTGGAGTATGTTACAAAAACTTTATCAAACGTAGCATACCTTATCGTTATATTCTAAACATCGAATATTTTCCCAAATCCAAAATGATTTTCTTATCTTCCTCTATTATAAAGTTCATGCCTCGCTGTTCTTGCAACATAAGAAAGCCGTTCTTTCCGATTGCTGACAGCTGTCGGCATTTCTGCAAGCAGCTGCTTGCAAGTCTGCTGGCAGCTGCTTGCAGACTTGTAAACAACTGCCAAAGATTAAATAACTCTAATTCTTCAGGGCATAAGGACCAACCTGTCTGATTATTATGTATATTTGCATAAATAATTAAAACTAGAAAACTATGGACTTAAAGTATGACATTTACAGCATTTCGAATGCAGCAGGAAGTGGAGAACAACGTAAGTATGTACGCCTGCAACAACAAGAGGCGATGACTGCAAGCGAACTGGAAGCCACCATTCAGAACCGCTGCTCACTCACCAAGGGCGATGTGGCTGCGGTCTTGAAAGAATTGCATGACATCGCCGTGCAAGAATTTTCAATGGGACGACGTTTCTACATCCCCGAAATCGGATATTTCTCGCTCTCCATCGGTCTCGAGATGCCCGAAGACAATCCCGACAAGAAGATTACAGGCAAGGAGGTGCGCCTGCGTGGCATCAACTTTCGCCCTGAGGCTAGTTTCCTCGAAGATGTGAGCAGAAACATGCGCCACATCGTACGCTCAGAGTACACCAGCCAGTCGAGGAAGTATGACGAGGAGAAACTATGGGCAAAACTACAGGAATATTTCAAGACAGAACGCTATATTACCCTCAAACTGATGTGCAATCAGTTCGGATTGAGTCGTTATACTGCACAAAAATGGCTCGATTTGTTCATATCAGAAGGGCGCATCATCAAGGACGGAACTCCTCATTCGCCCATCTATTTCCCTGCATAGCAAACAGTTACGAGGAAATAACAAAAAAATTAGGCGTGGTAGCAAGTGGAATGAAGTGAAAGGAAAAAACGAGTTGCTACCACGCCGTATATTTCTATCAATCAGACAGTTAAATACCAGCGTGGTAGCAGTGGTAGCAAAATTAAGAAAAAAATTATCGTAATGCAATATAATCTTCCAAAAGAAATGGGATGACACCGACATATACGACTCCATCATCATCCACCCACATCTTCTGATTACCATCCAATACAACTATCTTCTTAAAGAAGTCACCAGTATTATGAAGCGAAAACGTTTCTTGCTCTTTTTTTTCTATCGTATCCACATTTAGGGCAGACTGGATATAAACTTTCTCGTTACCTATATTAACAACAAAATCTATCTCATATTGGCATTTCTTACGCTTACCCTCTATGTTTCTTTCTACCTCCACAACACCAACATCCACATTATACCCCCTATGAACAAGTTCATTGTACACCATATTTTCCATAAGATGCGAACGTTCCTGTTGACGGAAGTTGAGCTTGGCATTTCTCAATCCTAAATCAACCGCATAATACTTTTGGATTGTATTAAAATACTTTCTACCTTTGACATTATACCTTTTAGCACTACTAAAAAGGAATGCATCCTCTAGATAATCCAAGTACAATTTAATGGTATGATCAGATGTTGATTTGTCTAACAAAGATGCCGCAGTGCATGCCAACTTATGCGGATTCGTAAGGGAACCTACAGACGATGAGAGAGCATCAACCAATGCACTTAAAACAACATCATCCTTGAGCTTATACCTTTCCACAATATCTTTCATATATACATTCGCAAAGAGGTCTTGAAGATACTTTACCTTTTCATGCTCATTTGGCTCCAAAACGGCCAAAGGCATTCCGCCATACATAAGATATTGCTCCAACGCATCAGCTTTCTCCAGTCTGGAAAAAGCGAGAAACTCACCAAAAGACAATGGAGAGACTTTTATTTCGCTTCCACGGTCACGAAAATTGGTGACAATGTCCTTTGATAACATTTTGGAGTTAGATCCTGTCACATAGACATCGAGATTGGGACGAGACATCAAATCGTTCAGCACGTCATAGAACGTAGTAAAAAGCATATCCTTGTCCTCATCCGGGACCAAAGCCTCGTCTATATCAGCATTCTTCACCTTATACGACAATTGGATTTCGTCAATCATCACATAATATTTTTTTTGGAGGTCTTTTGTTTGTCCAATTACATAGTCGTAGAGTTGGTTAGGATTTCTAAACTTGATGTTAGACTTCCTATCCAACGCTAGCTCGACAAAGCTATCTTCACTTACTCCTTCTTCTATCAACTTTTGCTTGAAAAGGGTATTGAGAAGATAAGATTTGCCACAACGCCTAATACCAGTAATGATCTTAACCTTACCATTCCATCTTTTCTGCATGAGCTGCTTGATATACTCATTTCTTTCTATTACCATAGTAACATTATTCGTTTAAAGCCTATTCCACTGCAAAAAAAGGTGGAATTCCACCCATTTTTGTAGTGCAAAGATACGAATTTATTAATAAACAAACAAACATCACTGCAAAAAAAAGTGGATTTCCACCCATTTTTGCAGTGAAACTAAGGGAAACAGGTAAATCCTATCTAGAGTTTATGTAATGATAATCCCGAAACCGCCTAGGCGGTTTCGGGATTATAAAGTTGTATATCATCATTTATTTAAAGAGATGTGGAATGAATTCCTTCAGGCACCTTCTCCAGGTAAGCCACTCATGATGAGTGCCTGGGGATACATACACATCGAGCTTGACGCCAAGGTCTTTCAACTGCTGCGCCATCTTCTCCGTACCGAAGTTCTCCTCTGAACCACAGCCCATGAACATATAATGGATGTCCTTGTTGAACTTCTCAGAATTGGCGAAGGCACCATCGAAGGCGGTCTTCACATCCACACCAAACAAGGCACCACTAAAGGTACCGAAGGCAGAGAACTTATCCATATTGTTGAGCACCGTGTTGAAGGTCTGGCAACCGCCCCACGACAGTCCAGCCATCGCACGATGGTCACGGTCGGTGTAGGTGCGGAAGGTCTTATCGACCATCGGAATCAAGTCCTTGATGATAACCTGATAGAAGCTGGCACCATAGTGGTTGCGCTCCTCATCCACGTTCTTGCCAGGACGAGCCACGAAAGGTTGCTTCACATCGCCACTCTCCATCACCACAATCATCGGCTCAGCCTTGCCTGCGGCAATAAGGTTGTCCATGATGTGCTGCATCATGCCCTGATGGCTCCAACCCGTCTCGTCCTCGCCCATGCCGTGCTGCAGATAGAGCACAGGATAGCGCTTGGTGGTGCTGGTTTCATATTCGGCAGGCGTATAAACCATCGCTCTGCGGAACTTGCCCTGCGATGCGGCATAGTAAGATACCGAGCGAACCTGACCTTGCGCCACGCCCTGCTGCGGACGATAGTAGTTGCCCTCCTCGCCTTCTGGCACTTCCAAGCCTCCAGCTTCTCGACAACAACCGAAATAGGTCTCACTGGCAGGGTCAACTACCTGCACGCCATCCACATTGAGGAAATAATAGTGGAAGCCTACCACCAATGGGTCGCTCACACCATACCAGTCGCCATCCAAGTCTTTCTTCATCGGATATTTCTTGCCGCAGATGTCGAATATTACCTGCTTCGCCTCTGGCGCATGAAGCTTCACGTATGCTCGGCGGTCCTTATCTACACGAGGATAGTTGCTGTCCGGGATGATACCGAGCAAAGAGAGCATCATGTTGGCGTAACGCTTTCCCATCGTACGATAACTCTCGGCGATAAAATGCAAGCCGTCGCCACGTTGAGGGCATCCCTTGGAAGAGATGACGTGAGCGGTAGGAATCGTCTTGGCGATGTCATCCACCACAGCGATATGCGCCCAGCACTTGCCGCCCATATCCTGCTGCACGGTCTCGCCCACCAACAAAGGCACGTCCTCTGCCTTCAAGTTCAAATCCTTCAAGATGTCGGTGTAGACTGTCTTCACCCTGGCAGCCCAGGTAGGAGAACCGTTGTCGGTCTCGCCTTGATGCAGGAGAATGCCCTTGATGACGCCTTGCTTCTGCGCCATCTTCGCCAGTTCGATGAGTCGGGCGTAAGGGTTACCGTTATACTGAGAAGCGAAGTTCTTCATCCAATCTGGTTGTTTCTTGAGATAAGCCTTGCAGGTGCGCTTGTTGAAGAGGTCGATGCTGGCACCGCCCACAGCCACGGTTATCGTACCCACCTT
>DJOI01000050.1 GCA_002439605.1 Candidatus Segatella mututuai
ACATGACAACCTCATAAAAACAGCTCTCAGAAAGGCATCTATTTTGCAGTTTGGACGATTGAGGATATTCAAAAAAAACAATGAAACATTTTGGTCGTTACAAAAGAAAAACGTAAATTTGCAGCAGAACAGAAAACGCATGGACAAATGCTTATAAAAAAGTATGGACCAATTCTTAACCAAGATAAGAATAGGAGAAAATAGACGATGATGATATATGTAGCCAACCCACTATATGACGCTGTGTTCAAATACCTGATGGAAGACGAGCGCATCGCTAAAATCATTCTGACTGCCTTGCTGCAGAAGGAGGTAATCGACGTGAAGATAAGACGCGACGAGTATGCCAATACCAACCGCAACACCATCTCCATGTATCGCATTGACTTCGCAGCCACCATACTGGATAAGAACAAGGAGAAAAAACTCATCCTCATAGAACTGCAAAAGACCTGGCTTGAAACGGAGACGCTACGATTCCGACAATACCTGGCCTTGCAATACAACAACAAGGAGAATATGACAAAGGAGTCGGAAGGCAAGTATGCCATCCCCACCATTGCCGTATACTTGCTGGGGCATCGCGTGGGGGATATAAAAGAACCTGTGGTATATGCCCGCCACCATATCTACGACTATGACGGGCACGAGGTGAAACTGGAAAACCCAGACCCCTTCATCGAGAGCTTGCAGCACGACAGCATCATTGTGCAGATTCCGTTGCTCAGAGGCAAGGTGAACAACAAGCTGGAGAAAGTGCTGAGCGTCTTCGACCAATCGAACGTCTACCAAGACGACAAGCGCGTGCTGAAAGTGGACGAGAACCAATATGCTGGCGACGACGACATGGAATACATCGTGCATCGACTGCAGTCGGCCGCCGCCGACCCGGACATGCGCTACCAAATGAATGCCGAGGATGAGTTCTTCAAGGCTATCGAAGACCGCGACACAGCCATCATGGAGCAAGCCAACTTGCTGAAAAAGAAGGACGCCAGCATCATGGAGCAAAAGGAGGCTATCCGTCAAAAAAGCGAAATGATAAGAAATCTGATAAGAAGCCTTGCAGCAAAGGGTATGGAGATGAAAGAAATCGCCCAGATGCTAGGCATAAGCGAAGAGGAAGCTGCAAGGATGTAAATCGGCCCAGAAATCCCGGGCTATTCCTTCACCGCCTTCGGAGTCCAATTCTTGAAGAATCTAATTACTTTCTCTTCGCTATATCCCCTACCTTCCTCCAAGAAGCTGGAGTCTTGGATATGGAGCACCTTTCCGTCGGCATCGAGCACTACGAAAACAGGGAATCCGAAACGCTGTGGATGATTCAGTCTCTTCATCAACTGCCGAGCTTTCCCCGCCGACGCACCTCCAGCAGACTTACGGGGATTGTAGTTGACGTGGATGTACTCGAAGTTATCATTCACCAACTTGCTTACAGCAGTATCCTTCTCCACGAAGTCGGCGAACTTCAAACACCAAGGACACCAGTTGCCACCTACCTGGCAAACCACAAACTTACCCTCGGCCTTCGCCTTGCTTACAGCCTCGTCTATCTGAGCCATCGGGTCGATGCTCTCATCATACACTCTCTTCAAGCCCACTTGGGCATGAGCCACCATCACAACCATCATCATTATCATGAAGGCAAAAGAAATCATTTTTTTCATACACACTCGTTCCTTAATTCTTAATTGTTACATATGTATATATCTAACGGCTGGAGCACATTGCTTAGTTTGTCGAAATCTGCCTTGGAGACACGCCGCCCCCTAAGGCTTCTCACCTGCGGATACTCTTCAAAATAAGCTTCTTGCGTAATATACCATTTATGGTTGACAACCTCTCTCATCTCAGATATTTGTTTGTCCAGGCGATGCGCAAAACTCGGATTCACCCTCGACAGATAACGCTTGCCGTCTCTCATCTCTATGGCAAGCATCAGAGAGGTATGAGGTCCCCCTTCCTTTTTCTTCGCCTTCGCTTGCTCGCTCACCTTCCACCCCTTGGTGGAAGTCATCACACGGATGTCCCAGCCATACTTTCGATTCAGATTGTCCATCATTCCCCGGAACACGATGCCGTGCGGCGAGGTGTCCTTCAGTCCCGTATAGCCAATGACATAATGTATCATCTCATGCAGAAGCACGCTCTTGGCCTGCTTGTCGGTCATGTCGTAGTAAGTGCTCATCGAGAGCTTGAAGTCATACCGTTTGCTTCTTCCCCACCTCGTTGCGCGCTTAAAGGAGAGTTGCCCCAATCGGGTCTTGGCACGGGTGAGTCCCAGCTCGGGAACGGGCAATTTGCCGCCGAAGTAATCACTGTCAAACCTCTTGAACCACTCTTCCATCCATTCTATTGTCACTATCATGGCTGCAAAGGTACGAAAAAAAGACAACAAGCAAGCCTTACTCAGCCTTTTCCTTATAAATAATATTGTTGGCCCCGCTTGTTATCTTCAGAGCCTCTGGATGCTCGGCAATGAAGCTGTTGATATGGCGCACACGCTTTTCTTCCAAGATCTCATCCACCGCTATCAGGATGCCTGTTTCCTCAACATCACCGAAGCCATAATTGATGGCCGTCCCGAAGAGCTTCATCGTTGGACTGAGATTCATATAGGCATTCACCAACGGGGGAATGTTGTAGCCCAACTTTCGTATCTCACGATTGAGGATGCGATAGTCTGCGCGGAAGTCTTTCTCTGTAAAGATCGCTTTCAGCTCGCTCTCGGGCATTTCTATCTTCAATGGTTTCATCGGGATGACAAGATTCTCCTTATCATCAAAATGTTTCTTTAGGAAATAGAGGATCATGTCGCGGCCACGGCGAATGTAAGAGGGATACATCGTCATCTTGCCAAAGAAATACTTTAATTCGGGATAGACCACGGTAAGAGCTCCCAAGCCATCCCAAAGGTTGTCGAGCGCAAAGATGCTCTTGCTGTTCTTGCGCACGTTCTGATACTCCAAGGAAACAAAAGAACGACCCAACTCTACGGTGTAAGGCATATACTCCTTAAGAAACTTGTCTGAGAAATGGAACATATGGCTCGTTGCCAATATAGGCTGTCCGTTGGCATCCAGTTGCCAGTCTTTACCCAAGAGATAACGATAGCCACCTATTATCTCGTCGGCTTCAGGATTCCACACGATGAGCTGCTTGTAGCAGTTGACACCAAAGTCAAACTCGTCCAAATCCATCGACTTACCCGAGCCGCCTCCTGCCGTACGGAATGCAATTTCCCGAAGACGACCAATCTCCCGCAACACGTTGGGAGAGTCGTTGGCTGTCACGATATAGATTTCGTTATGGCTCTTATTCGTCATACGAAGCTGCTTGTCGGGAGTGAGCTCTCTCTTCAACAAGTCCCTGCCTATGGGTTGGATTATATCTTCTTCCATAATCTTCTCTATGTTGTTTCTTTCTATAGTTCGTAAACTTTGTCTTTTACATATTGCGCCCACTCCGTGGGAGTCTTGCTCTTGTCGAAAGTCTGCCAAGGGATGGGCTTTCCAAAGGCTATTCGGAAACTCTTACCCACGTTCCTGTACATCTCATCGACCAAGAAGAGCATGGCCAAGTTGAAAGGCAAATACTTGTCGCTGAAACGGGCGATGCGATAGAAGCGCTCCGAGTTCTGTCCGCTGAAGTGGATAGGAACAACATCGCGCTGATACTCCACACTCTTGGAGATAAATGTTTTTTTCCACGGCAAGTCGCGAATGCTGCCATCTGCCTGTTTTCGGCTGTTAAGACCTGCGGGAAACATCAGCATGTGATTGTCGCTCTGAAAGCCAGCCTCCACCATACGCGGAAAGTCGCGGCTTTGGCGCCCGGTCTTGTTGATGCCTATGCAGACGGGCTTCAGGCCTGGCAAATTAAGAAGCAGGTCGTTCACAAGATAACGGAACCTTCCGTCATAACGGGAGCCTATGATGGAGCCAAGCGCCACACCATCCTGTCCGCCCAGCGGATGATTGGACACAAAGGTATAAAGCTTTCCATCGTTCTTGTCGGGAAGGTTCTCCACCCCCACCAACTGTATGTTCATCTTCAGATACTTCACGCACTCGGTAAGCCACTCGGTACCCTGGAGATGTCGGCTTTCCCACAAGAAACGGTTTACTTCATCCTCATGGATAGTCTTCTTGAGCCAAGACACAAGGAAAGGAGGAACAAACTTTGCCTTTGTCCCCATCTTGCTCTTTAAAATCCTGCTTATGTCTATCGTTTTCTCTATAGCTTCGCTCATGTTTGTTGTAAAAACATCTAAAGTACATGCAAAAATAGCTCAACTTTTTTAAATACGAGCCATTTTTGATGAAAAAATAAAAAAATATAATGTTTTTGTTGAAAAAAAGTTGATTTATATACCTTTTGGCTTTCTTTTTATGCATGAAGCCCTCGTTCGGCTTTCAAGAAACAAACTCGTCAATTTCTTGACCCAAGACAAAAAGCGACACCATTTTATTAAGTTTTATAAATTTTGCAAGTAAAATGAAACAGATATGAGGAATTTTATGTATCTTTGAACCCGAATTCTCTTTTAAAATAGGTACACATGCGATATATCGACAACAATACATACCACGTGCCCGTGCTTTTGAAGGAAAGTGTAGACGGCCTGTCCATACACCCTGGAGGAGTATATGTGGATGCCACTTTCGGAGGAGGAGGCCACTCCAAGGAGATACTCTCACGCATCACAGGAGACGGGCACCTGTACAGCTTCGACCAGGATGCCGACGCAGAGCGGAACGTCATCCCCGACGAGCACTTCACCTTCGTATGCTCCAACTTCAGATACCTGAAGAACTGGATGCGCTACTACGGCGAGGAGGGCATCGACGGATTGCTTGCCGACTTGGGCGTGTCGAGCCATCACTTCGATGACGAGAGCCGTGGATTCTCCTTCCGCTTCGACTCTCCTCTCGATATGAGGATGAACAAAAGAGCTGGCAAGACCGCCGCCGATATCGTAAACGAGTACGAGGAAGAGACTTTGGCAGACATCTTCTACCTATACGGCGAGCTGCGCAACGCCAGACAGATAGCAGCAGCCATCGCCAAGGCAAGAAGCGGGCAAAAGATAGCGACGACTACCGACCTCATGCACGTAGTGGAGCCCTTCTTCAAACGCGAGCGAGAGAAAAAAGAAATGGCCAAGCTGTTCCAGGCCCTACGAATAGAGGTAAACCACGAGATGGATGCCCTGAAGGAAATGCTCAAGGCTGCCACTGAAATCTTGAAACCAGGCGGAAGGCTCTCGGTCATCACTTACCACTCGCTGGAAGACAGAATCGTGAAGAACGTGATGAAGACTGGAAACCCCGAGGGAAAAGTGGTGCAGGATTTCTACGGGCGAGTGGAATCTCCCTTCCGACTCATCAACAACAAGGTCATCATTCCCGACCTGGAGGAACAAGAGAGAAACCCAAGAAGCCGAAGCGCCAAACTTAGAATTGCCGAAAAGAAATGAAAGAAATAGAAACAAGGGAAGACAAGGAAACGAAGATCGACTGCAAAGCCGCCGACGCACCTGCATTCCAAGAACCGGGGGAGAAAGCGAAAGAGTTCAAAGAACCACGAAAGCCCGACAAATCGAAAGAGCCAGCAGACGAAGAGCATGAGGATTCGTTCCAGGAAGCCATCGCCAAACAAGCCATCGAAGACGAGGCTCCCCTATCGTCGAGCTTCACCCTGCGAAAAATTTTGGGTGGAGACATTCTGACGGCGCAAGTGATACGCCGGCAGATATGGCTCATCGTGTTAGTGGTGTTCTTCATCATCATATACATATCAAACAGATACAATATACAGCAGGACTTGATAGAGATAGACAAACTGCAGAACGAACTGCAGAACGCCAAGTACAAAGCCCTGTCGAGCAGCAGCCAGATAACAGAAAGAAGTCGGGAAAGCTACGTGCTGAAAATGTTGCAGAACAACAAAGACAGCGTCCTGCACATTGCCACCCAGCCGCCATATATCATAAACGTACCGGAGAATGAGTAAATTTGACAATAAGAACGTGATGCCACGATACAGCGCCATAACCTTCGTCATGACGGTTTTCGCACTTTGTATCGTAGGGAAATCCATATATATAGCGACGGCAAAGCGCGACTACTGGATGAAGGTGGCACAGCGACAGAAGAAGGATTCCGTGACCGTGAAGCCTACCCGAGGCAACATCCTGAGTTGCGACGGACAGCTGTTGGCCAGTTCGCTGCCCGAATTCAAGCTCTTCATGGACTTCAAGGCGCTCAAGGAAGCCGGGAACGACTCCCTGTGGAACGTCAAAGAAGACTCCATCTGCATGGGGCTGAGCAAGATATTCCCCAACGTGACATCCACGGAGTTCAAACAACATCTTGAAGAAGGAAGGAAGGAACAAAGCCGCCATTGGTCCATATACCCGCGACGCATCGACTACAACACGTTCACCGAGGTGAAAGCGCTGCCTGTGTTCAACTTGGGCAAGAACAAAAGCGGCTTCCATTGGGATGAATACAATGCCCGAACACGTGGGTTCGGAGGATTGGCTGGCAGAACCATAGGAGCCATGTTTGGCGCCAAGGACACGGCCCGCTTCGGACTGGAGCTCTCATACGATTCCATCCTAAGAGGAACCAACGGTATCGTGCAACGCAAAAAAGTGCTCAACAAATACCTGAGCATTACCGACACGCCACCTATAGACGGAGCTGACATCGTGACCACCATCAATGTGAGCATGCAAGACCTGGCCGAACGCTCATTAGAGCAAGAGTTGAAAGAAATCAACGGAAATGTAGGCGTAGCCATCGTCATGGAAGTGCATACAGGAGATGTAAAAGCCATCGTCAACCTGGAGAAATGCGACGACGGCGAATACCGGGAAATAAGAAACCATGCCGTCAGCGACTTGCTGGAGCCTGGATCCGTATTCAAGCCTGCCTCGCTGCTTGTGGCTTTGGACGACGGAGTGGTAGACACCTTGTGCAGAGTGGAAACAGGAAATGGCGTATGGAACATGTATGGCCGAGACATGAAAGACCACAACTGGAGGAAGGGAGGCTACGGAATGCTTACTCTTGCGCAAACATTGTGGTACAGCTCCAACATCGGAGTAAGTCGAATCATAGACGACCATTACAGCAAACATCCCGAAAAGTTTGTGCAAGGAATAGAACGTCTCGGACTGAGAGACAATCTAAGAATACCATTGGTGGGGGCTACACCTGCCATCATCCGCATGCCTCACAAAAACAGCCGGGGGCAATATACAAACTGGAGCAAGACAGCCCTGCCCTGGATGAGCATCGGATACGAGACACAGGTTCCACCCATCAGCACGCTGACATTCTACAACGCTATAGCCAACAACGGAAAAATGGTTCGCCCACGCTTTGTCACAAAGGTGGTGAAGAACGGCGAAACCATCAAAGAGTTCCCGGTAGAAGTCGTCAGGCCACAGATTGCCAAAGAGAAAAGCATCAAGGAATTGCAGACTATCTTAGAGCAAGTGGTAAGCGTGGGATTGGGACGTACAGCAGGCTCGCTAAACTTCAAGGTGGCTGGAAAGACGGGTACCGCACAGATATCAAAGGGTGCAGGAGGATACAAGAACGGAGGAACGAACTATCTTGTAAGCTTCGCCGGCTACTTCCCTGCCGATGCCCCTCAATACAGTTGCATCGTCTGCATTCAGAAGTCGGGACTTCCTGCATCGGGCGGCACGATGAGCGGAAAGGTTTTCCATGAGATTGCCGAAGGCATCATGGCTCAAAGCCTGAAACTCGACGTAAAAGATGCACGCGACTCCGCCTCTGTCCTCTTGCCAGATGTAAAGCCGGGCAATATACTGGCAGCCGATTATGTGCTGAAACATCTCGGAATAAGTACCGCCACCAATTGGTCGGGCAGTTATGCCACCAGCAATCCGATATGGGGAAAGGCTGAAAAAGAAGGAAAGAAGAAAGTGCTACTCGTCAAGGAGAAGCAATACAGCAAGAATGCCGTGCCCGATGTATCGGGTATGGGAGCAAGAGACGCCATCTTTGTGATGGAGAGCAGAGGCATAAAGACCAAGATTTACGGCAGAGGAAAAGTGGTGAAGCAGAACCTTGTACCTGGAACTCGAATTCGGAAAGGACAAGCTTGCACGCTCACACTCGGCCTATAATATATAATTATATAATAAGGTATAGCAACATCAAAGAAACAGAATATGAAACTACAAGATTTACTCAAGAACATCCATCCTGTGGAAATAGCAGGCGATGTGGAAATCGAGGTTACCGGAGTGAACATTGACTCTCGAAAAATCAAAAACGGACATTTGTTCGTTGCCATGAAGGGAACGCAAGTAGATGGCCACAAGTTCATACCCAAAGCCATCGAGTTGGGCGCAAAATCCATCCTGTGCGAAGACATGCCAAAAGAAAAAGCGGAAGGCATTACCTACGTGAAAGTAGAATCGACAGAAGATGCCGTGGGCAAGGTTGCCACCTTGTTCTATGGCGACCCTTCAAAGAAACTGAAGTTAGTGGGTGTAACTGGCACAAACGGAAAAACCACTATCGCCACACTACTATATAACATGTTCCGCAAATTCGGACATAAATGCGGGTTGATGTCTACAGTATGCAACTATATAGAGGGCGAAGCTATTCCTGCCGACCACACCACTCCAGATCCTATCGAGCTCAACCTCCTGCTGAGCAAGATGGTGGAAGCTGGATGCGAGTATGCCTTCATGGAATGCTCTTCGCACGCCATAGCACAAAAACGCATCGGCGGTCTGACATTCACAGGCGGCATCTTCACCAATCTTACCCGAGACCATCTCGACTATCACAAGACTTTCGAAAACTATCGCAATGCAAAGAAGGCCTTCTTCGACGGACTGCCAAAGACCGCTTTCGCCATTACCAACGCAGACGATAAGAACGGTATGATCATGGTACAAAACACCAAGGCTACCATAAAGACATACTCCACCCGCACCATGGCAGATTTCAAAGCAAAAATCTTAGAATGCCATTTCGGCGGCATGTACTTAGACATTGACGGCAGAGAGGTTGGCGTGCAGTTTATCGGTAAATTCAACGTAAGTAATTTGTTGGCAGTATATGGAGCAGCCATCATGCTGGGCAAAAAGCCAGAAGACATACTTGTAATCATGAGCACACTACATAGTGTTAGCGGACGCCTGGAGCCCATTCAGTCGCCAGAGGGTTACACAGCCATCGTAGATTACGCCCATACCCCTGACGCTCTCGAGAACGTACTCAACGCCATACATGAGGTACTCAACGGAAAGGGAGAAGTCATCACTGTATGTGGCGCAGGAGGAAATCGCGACAAGGGAAAACGGCCGCTCATGGCGCAAGAAGCCGTAAAGCAAAGCGACAAAGTGATCATAACCAGCGACAATCCACGCTTTGAGGATCCACAAGACATCATCAACGATATGCTGGCTGGCTTGAACGAACAGCAGATGAAGAAAGTCATCAGTATCGTAGACCGCAAAGAGGCCATTCGTACAGCATGCATGATGGCAAAGAAGGGCGATGTGATTCTTGTAGCAGGAAAAGGACACGAGGACTACCAGGAAATCAAGGGAGTGAAACACCACTTTGACGACAAAGAAGTGCTCCGCAGCATCTTCGGTATAGACAAGAAATAATATCTACAAGAAACAGCAAGCCAACAAACAACGAGCAATGCGTCTCGAGCATGCTGGTTCTTGCCAAAAACAATAAAAAATGTTATACTATCTCTTTAGATTTTTAGAGCAATGGGGCATCTCCGGCTCACACATGTGGGGTTACATCTCTTTCCGTTCCCTTCTGGCTCTCATCCTATCGTTGGTCATCTCTGCATGGTTTGGCGAGAAATTTATCAAATACCTCAAGAGCAAGCAGATAACAGAGACTCAGCGTGACGCAAGCATCGACCCATTTGGTGTCAAGAAAATAGGCGTACCATCCATGGGTGGCGTCATCATTATCATGGCAATACTCATACCAGTACTGCTGTTGGGACGTTTGCGCAACATCTACTTGATATTGATGCTCATCACCACCGTATGGCTTGGCTTTCTGGGAGGAATGGACGACTTCATCAAGATATTCAAGCGCGACAAGGAAGGGCTAAAAGGCAAATACAAGATAGTGGGGCAGATAGGCATCGGACTTATCGTTGGCTTGGTGCTGTGGGCTTCACCAGATGTCAAGATGAACGAGAACTTGGCCATCGAGCGTCAGGGACAAGAGATGGTTGTAAAGCACAGGGCAGAGTCTACCAAGTCGCTGAAGACCACCATTCCTTTTATCAAGGGACATAACCTTGACTACTCACGCATCATGGGATTCTGTGGAAAGTACAAGACTGCGGCAGGATGGATTCTCTTCGTCCTCATGACCATCTTTGTGGTGACAGCAGTATCCAATGGAGCCAACCTGAATGACGGTATGGACGGAATGTGCGCAGGCAACTCGGCCATCATAGGTGTGGCTTTGGGTATACTGGCCTATGTGTCTTCCCATATCCAATATGCCGCCTATCTCAATATCATGTACATACCAGGGTCAGAAGAACTCGTGGTCTTCTTCTGCGCTTTCATTGGCGCACTTATCGGTTTCCTGTGGTACAATGCCTATCCCGCCCAGGTATTCATGGGCGACACAGGCTCACTTACCATTGGCGGAATCATCGCCGTGGGAGCCATCATCATTCACAAAGAGCTCATGTTGCCCATCCTCTGTGGCATTTTCTTCGTAGAAAGCCTCAGCGTCATCGTACAGGTATATTACTATAAATTAGGCAAACGCAAAGGTATCAAACAGCGCATCTTCAAGAGAACGCCTATTCACGACAACTTCAGAACACAGGACAGCCAACTCGATCCTGAATGTAAGTATCTTATCAAGAAACCTCATGGTGCCATCCACGAGTCTAAAATAACCATTCGTTTCTGGATTATTACCATCATTCTTGCGGCTTTAACAATTATAACATTGAAAATAAGATAAAAAAACATATGAGTAGAATTGTAATTTTAGGTGCAGGTGAAAGCGGTGCAGGAGCTGCCGTACTTGCCAAGAAAGAAGGTTTTGATGTATTTGTGTCCGACATGTCAAAGATTAAGGACAAATACAAAAAACTGCTTGATGACCACCAAATCGAATGGGAAGAAGGCCACCATACGGAAGAGAAAATACTGAACGCCAACGAAATCATCAAGAGCCCCGGCATTCCAAAGGAAGCTCCCATGATACAGAAACTGATGGCACAAGGCACGCCTATCATCAGCGAGATAGAGTTTGCCGCAAGATATACAAACGCAAAGATGGTTTGCATTACCGGCAGCAACGGCAAGACCACAACCACATCGCTTATATACCATATTTTCAAGTCGGCTGGCATTGATGCAGGCCTGGCAGGAAACATCGGAAACAGTCTCGCCCTGCAGGTTGCCGAAGATCCACACGAGTACTACATCATCGAGTTGAGTAGTTTTCAGCTTGACAACATGTACAAGTTCCGCGCCAACATCGCTATTCTGCTCAACATTACTCCCGACCATCTGGACCGTTATGACTTCTGCATGCAAAACTATGTAGATGCCAAGATGCGCATCACGCAAAATCAAACAGAAGAAGACTACTTCATCTTTTGGAACGACGACCCTATCGTGAAAAAAGAAATAGAGAAGTATAATCTGAAGTCAAAAATCTGCCCATTTGCAGAAAACAAGGAAGAAGGATGTGTAGGATATATTGAGGACGGCATATACAAACTCGACTACCCCGCCGCATTCTCCATGCCACAAAAAGAGCTGAGCCTGACGGGTAAACACAACATCTACAACAGTTTGGCAGCAGGACTTGCTTGCCATATTGCGGGAATTGACGAGGCTATGATTCGCAAGAGCCTGGGCGACTTCCCCGGTGTAGAACACCGTTTGGAAAAAGTATGCGAGGTGAACGGTGTACAATATATCAACGACTCAAAAGCAACGAATGTAGATGCCTGCTGGTATGCTCTCGAGAGCATGCAGACGCCTACAATCCTAATATTGGGAGGCAAGGACAAAGGCAATGACTACAGCCACATCATAGAACTGGTGAAACAAAAGTGCATAGGACTGGTATATTTGGGAGCCGACAACAAGAAACTGCATGACAACTTCGACTGTCTCGGCATTCCCGTTTGCGACACTCACAGCATGAAAGACTGCATTGCAGCTTGCCACAAGATGGCAAAAAAAGGCGATACCGTTCTACTGAGTCCATGCTGCGCAAGCTTCGACCTGTTCAAGAATATGGAAGACAGAGGCAATCAATTCAAGAATCTCGTCCGACAACTATAATAAACAGAAATAAAAAAAAGAGGAAGGCAAAAAAGAGAAATGAGCAATAAAATAGGTAACATATTCAAGGGAGACAAAGTCATCTGGATGGTGTTTTTCTTTCTCTGTATGATAAGCATCATTGAGGTGTACTCTGCCTCAAGTTCGCTGTCGTACAAGAGCGGGAATTTCATGGGACCAGTTATCAGGCATATGCTCATCTTGTCTGGCGGTGTCTTCGTCATGATCTGCATGCTGAAGGTTAAATGCAAGTATTTCAAGATTGTAACTCCGTTCATGATTTTCTTCTCTTTGGTATTGCTTATATGGGTCTTGCTGGCAGGTCAGTCTACCAATGGCGCATCCAGATGGATCAATCTCGTGGGCATCCAATTCCAACCTTCCGAGATAGCCAAGGGAACACTCGTACTTGCCGTAGCACAGATTCTCAGCGCCATGCAGAACGAGAACGGAGCAGACAAGAGGGCTTTCAAATATATACTGACTATCAGCGCTATCATGATTTTCCCCATCATGCTCGAGAATTTGTCCACAGCTTTGCTCCTATGCCTCACCATCTTGTGCATGATGTTTATCGGAAGAGTGCCTGGTAAGCTGATTGGGAAACTCATTGGCGTTGCCTTACTCACAATGGTATTAATCCTCTCATCTATCATGCTATTGGGCAAAGACGAAGAAAAGCTGGCACAGTCCAATGGCACCTTTACCGAACAGATATCAACAGAGCAACCAGAAAAAAAGAACTTTGTGCAAAAGGTATTCCACCGCTTGGATACATGGAAAACCCGCATCGACCACTTTCTCGACACAAAGCCCGTCCCCCCAGAGGAGGTTGATCTTGATAAAGATGCCCAGGTGGCTCATGCCAATATAGCCATTGCCTCATCCAACTTCATGGGAAAAGGTCCCGGGAACTCCGTAGAACGCGACTTCCTGTCGCAGGCATTTTCCGACTTCATCTATGCCATCATCATAGAAGAGATGGGCGTTCCTGGAGGAACCTTTGTTGCCTTCCTTTACATCATCTTGCTCGTCAGAACAGGGAAAATAGCCAACCGGTGTGAAAACAATTTCCCAGCATTTCTTGCCATGGGACTTGCCATACTGCTCGTAACACAGGCCTTGTTCAATATGGCTGTAGCCGTCGGACTCGCTCCTGTTACCGGACAGCCACTTCCACTCATCAGCCGAGGAGGAACTTCCTCCATCATCAACTGCTTATATGTAGGTATCATACTAAGCATCAGCAGGACAGCCAAGAAGAAAGAAACTACAGGTGACGAGCAGACTGCCCCGAAATTGGTTGCTGCATAAAAAAGAACAACATTTTAAATAAAAAATGCCACAAAATGGATTTTTTTAATTACCTTTGCGATAGAAACTGAACAATTATGAACAACGAGCTACGAATAATCATTAGCGGCGGTGGAACTGGTGGACATATCTTCCCTGCTGTATCTATTGCCAACGCAATTAAAGCCAAGCGTCCTGACGCAAAAATTTTGTTTGTCGGAGCGAAAGGCAGAATGGAAATGCAACGCGTCCCCGCAGCAGGATACGAGATTAAAGGGCTGCCTATTTGCGGCTTCGACCGCAAACACTTGCTCAAGAACTTCGCTGTACTTTTCAGAATCTGGAAAAGCCAAAGAATGGCAAAGAAAATCATCAACGATTTCAAGCCCATGGCAGCAGTAGGAGTTGGAGGCTATGCAAGCGGTCCTACTCTCAACGTATGCGCCCACAAAGGGATACCTTGCCTCATTCAAGAGCAGAACTCTTATGCGGGCGTAACCAACAAGTTGCTTGCCAAGAAGGCACAAAAGATATGTGTGGCTTACGAGGGCATGGAACGTTTCTTCCCTGCGGACAAGATCATCATGACAGGAAATCCTGTAAGGCAGAATGTGCTGAGTACTACTCTCACAAAAGAGGAAGCCCGCAAGAAGTTTGGGTTGAGTCCCGAGAAGAAGACGATTCTGCTCGTAGGCGGAAGCTTGGGTGCGAGAACCATCAACGATAGTGTGTTGCAGAACTTGGACATCATAGAAAGCAGCGGCGTACAGTTTATTTGGCAGACAGGCAAATACTACCACGAAAGCATCATCAAACAGCTCAAGGGCAAAGACTTGCCCATGCTGAAGGTTACCGACTTTATAGGCGACATGGGGGCTGCCTATCGGGCGGCCGACCTTGTCATAAGTCGTGCTGGAGCAAGCAGTATCAGCGAGTTCTGCCTCATTGGGAAACCAGTCATCTTAGTACCCAGCCCGAATGTGGCAGAAGACCACCAGACAAAGAATGCCATGGCGCTGGTCAACAAGGACGCAGCCATATATGTGAAAGATGCAGATGCACAGGTAGTACTCATTAAAAAGGCCATAGAAATCGTAAAAGACTCCAAGAAACTCGATTCTATGAGCGAGAACATTAAGAAATTAGGACTGAAGAATTCTGCCGACGTCATCGCCGACGAAGTCATAAAATTAGCAACAAGATAATGGAAATCAAAGATATAAAAGCAGTATATTTCATAGGAGCAGGTGGTATAGGAATGAGTGCCATCGCCAGATATTTCTTAAAGAAGGGACTCACCGTAGCAGGCTACGACAAAACTCCGTCTGAACTTACCCATGAGCTGGAGAAGGAAGGCATGCTCATTCACTATGAAGAAAATATAGAGTTGATACCTGCGGCATGCAAGGATGCCAAAAACACATTGGTAATCTACACACCTGCCATCCCTGCCACCCACAAGGAACTGATATATTTCCAGCAGCAAGGATTCACCATAGAGAAACGCGCCCAGGTGTTGGGCACGCTTACCCGTACACATAAGGGACTCTGCGTGGCTGGCACACACGGCAAGACTACCACGTCTACCATGTGTGCCCATATCATGCACCAAAGCCATATAGACTGCAATGCGTTCCTCGGAGGTATCTCCAAAAACTACGGAACCAACTACATCCTGTCCGACAAGAGCGACTATGTCGTAATAGAGGCCGACGAATTTGACCGTAGTTTCCACTGGTTACGCCCTTGGATGAGTATCATTACCGCTACCGACCCCGACCATCTCGACATCTATGGGACCAAGGAAGCCTATTTGGAGAGTTTTCGTCATTACACAGAACTCATCCAACCTGGCGGAGCCCTCATCATCCACAAAAACCTGGAGATGAAACAACATGTACAGGAAGGCGTTCGCATATACGAATACAGCCGCGACGAAGGAGACTTCCATGCCGATAACATCAAGATAGACAACGGTGAGATCACGTTCGACTTTGTCTCGCCTATTGAGACCGTGCCCAGCGTTCTATTAGGACAGCCCGTACCCATCAATATAGAGAATGGAGTGGCAGCTATGGCCATGGCACAACTCAATGGCTGCACTGCAGAAGAGTTACGGCAGGGCATGAAGACATACGAGGGAGTAGTTCGTCGCTTCGACTTCAAAATTAAAACCAACAAATTGGTGTTGCTTTCCGACTACGCCCATCACCCCAAGGAAATTTACCAAAGCGCCAAGAGCATACGAGAGTTGTACAAGAATCGTAAGATAACAGCTATCTTCCAGCCTCACCTGTACACCAGAACGAGAGACTTCTACAAGGATTTTGCCAACAGCCTGAGCATGCTCGACGAAGTAATTCTCTGCGACATCTATCCGGCAAGAGAGCTGCCCATACCAGGAGTCACCTCCAAGCTCATCTACGACAATCTGAAGCCAGAAGTAGAGAAGAGTATGATTCATAAGGAAGAAGTTCTCGACCTTGTTAGAAACAGAAACTTCGACGTGCTCGTCATACTTGGAGCTGGCGACTTGGACAACTATGTCCCTGAAATAGAAAAAATATTAAAGAAAAAAATATAATGCGCATCAATTGGAAGAAGACCATTATCATCTTGCTCGACCTCGTACTCGGCGTTTACCTCACTTTTGCAATCACCAAGTTCAACAAACCTGATGAAAGCAAGAAAGTCTGTACAAAGGTGAACATCAATATACAAGACGAGATGACTAATGGTTTTCTGAACGCCAAAGAAATAAAGAAAAGGTTAGAATCAAAACAACTGTACCCTCTGAAGATGAAGATGAGCGACATCAGTGCCCGCAAAATAGAAGAGACGCTGAAGGCCAGTCCGTTCGTCAAGACAGCAGAATGCTACAAGACACAGGATGGGTTCGTCGACATCCATCTTACCCAACGAATGCCCATCGTGCGGATTAAGAGTGCCTACAATGAAGACTATTATATTGATGACCACTATCAAGTGATGCCCAATACAAAATATATAAGCGACCTCATAGTCGCCACGGGAGCAATCAACAAATGGTTTGCGCAAAACTACCTCTCGCTGCTGAGTAAATCGCTTATGACCAACGAATTTTGGAGGAATCAGATAGAGCAGATAAACGTCCTGCCAGATAGGAGTATAGAATTGGTCCCCAGAGTAGGCAACCATATTATATATATAGGACAACTGCCAGAATATAACTCGAAGAAAAAAAGAGAAGAGGAGATAAACCATTTTGTCAACAAGAAAATGGACAGGTTGGAAAAATTCTACAAATACGGGCTCTCACAGGCAGGATGGAACAAATACTCGTATATCAACATCGAGTTCGACAACCAAATTATCTGCAAAAAGAGGCAGCAATAAGCATACAGCAAACAAAAACATAGATAAATAAATACAACTATGCCAAAGGAATTTATCGTAGCAATAGAACTTGGTTCATCAAAGATGACAGGTATTGCCGGACAGAAGAATCTGGACGGAAGCATCACGGTTCTTGCCACTGTGGAGGAAGATTCGTCTTCTTGCATCAGGAAAGGTGTGATATACAACATCAACCAGACATGTCTCTGCCTAACTAACATCATCAAAAAGTTGAAGACAATACTGAAGCAAGATATCCGCCAAGTATATGTCGGTGTGGGCGGCCGTTCTATTCGCAGCGTCAAGAACGTAATCGTAAAAGACCTTCCTGAGCACACCATCATCACACAGGAGATGATTAACGAACTGATGGACATCAACCGCAACATGACCTATCCTGACCAAGAAATTTTGGATGCCATCACTCAAGAATACAAGATAGACAGCCAACACCAACTTGACCCTGTCGGCATACAATGCTCTCACCTGGAAGGCATCTTCCTAAATATCTTATGGCGCAAGACCTTCTACAACAATATCAATACGTGTTTCGAGAATGCCCACATCTCTATCGCCGAAATGTATCTTGCGCCTTTGGCCTTGGCCGACCATATATTAACAGACTCTGAGAAGAGAACAGGCTGCATGCTTGTCGACTTAGGTGCCGACACAACCACGGTATCTGTGTACAGCAAAGGTATCTTGCGCCATCTGTCAGTTATTCCATTGGGAGGCAACAACATCACAAAAGATATCACCAGCCTTCAAATCGAAGAGCAGGATGCCGAGAAAATGAAATTCAAATATGCCAAGGCATATACAGAGAACAGCAATATCGACCCAACGCTCAACTATCCGATAGACAATGACCGAGTGGTGGAAAGCAAGAAGTTTATCGAGATAGTAGAAGCGCGAGTAGAAGAAATCGTAGAGAATGCATGGTTTCAAGTTCCTGCAGAATATGCCGACAAGTTGTTGGGCGGCATCATTCTGACTGGAGGTGGCAGCAACATGCCAGAAATAAGCAAAGCCTTCAAACTGCACACTCATATGGACAAGATAAGAATTGCCAAGTTCATTAACCAGACTGTCAACTCGAAAGATTCCAAATACACAAACCACGATGGTACAATGAATACTATCTTGGGATTGTTGGCAAAGGGCAACATGAATTGCGCTGGAGAAGAAATCAATACCGACCTGTTTAATCAGGAAGGCGGTCATTCCATAACAAATGACATGCATAAAACCCCACGAAATCCCAACGAGACCGTAGGTACAGGTGTTGTCCTCACTGCTGCCGAGAAGCAGAAAGCTGAGGAAGAGGCCCGCAAGAAGTTGGAAGAGGAAGAAGAGGCCGCAAGAAAAGCTGCAGAAGAGGAAGCTGAGAGAATCAAGAAAGAGAAGAAAGAGAAAAACATCTTCCACAGAGGATTCCGATTCTTGAAGAAATTTGTCGACGACACCATGTCTCCAGAAGAATAGATACGAATCTTTTTTATATCAAGAACTAATTTAACATAAATATTCATCATGCAAGATAACACTCCACATATTCTGGATTTTGGAGAGCCAGAGAAAGAAAACAGCATCATCAAGGTTATTGGTGTAGGTGGTGGCGGCGGTAACGCTGTTAATCACATGTATAAAGAAGGCATCCATGATGTGAGCTTTGTGCTCTGCAATACAGACAACCAGGCACTCAACGACTCACCCGTGCCAGTTCATCTCCAATTAGGAAAAGAAGGACTCGGTGCTGGCAACAAACCGGAAAAAGCACGCGAGGCTGCGGAAGAGACACTGGACGACATCAAGAACATGCTGAATGATGGCACCAAGATGACTTTCATTACTGCTGGTATGGGTGGTGGAACTGGTACTGGGGCGGCTCCTGTCATTGCAAGGGTAAGTAAGGAATTAGGAATTCTTACCGTGGGCATCGTCACCATTCCATTCCGTTTCGAGGGAACAAAAAAAATAGACCAAGCCTTGGATGGCGTCGAGGAAATGTCGAAACACGTAGATGCTTTGCTGGTAATCAACAACGAGCGCCTGCGCCAGATTTATCCAGAGCTGGCAGTACTTGATGCCTTCGGAAAGGCTGACGACACACTAAGCATTGCAGCCAAGAGTATTGCCGAAATTATCACTGTACATGGACTCATCAACCTCGACTTCAATGATGTGAAGACCGTATTGAAAGACGGTGGTGTGGCCATCATGAGTACAGGTTACGGAGAGGGGGAAGGTCGAGTGAAGAAAGCCATCGAGGATGCGCTCAATTCTCCTTTGCTCAACGACAACGATGTATTCAACTCCAAGAAAATTCTTCTGAGCATAGCTTTCTCAAGCGAGAGGAAAGACAATACAGGTCTCACCATGGACGAGATGAACGACGTGAACGACTTTATGGGAAACTTTGGCGATGATTTTGAGTTGAAATGGGGATTGGCCATTGACCCTGAATTGGGCAATAAGGTGAAGGTAACGGTCCTTGCTACAGGATTCGGCATAGAGGATGTAGACGGCATGAACGTACACCTCAGAAAACACACTGAGGAAGAGACTCGCAGAATCGCCGAACAGGAAGAAAAAAGAGCAGAACGCGAAGACCGAAGAAAACATTATTATGGCTCAGATGGCAATACGCCACAATACAAGCGGCATCCACACATTTTTCTCTTTCGTCCAGAAGACCTTGACAACGAAGATGTCATCATGCAGGTAGAAGACACTCCTACCTATAAGCGCACACGCCAAATGCTTGAAGACATTCGCCACATTGCCTCTGGCCAGCACGAAATCACAAAGGAAGAGGATAGCGACGAACCTATAAAGGGAGTCATTAGTTTTGCCTAAACAAACAACTCCTGCAATATAGGAAGTGTTTTCAGTTCGGGGAAATCGGGCATATGTAAACGATAATACTTTATAATCACCTCTACACATCTGTTTCTCTCTTGACGAGACATTGTGTAGAGGTGCATTGTTTGAAAGCGAAGCCGCAGCAAATCACGCATCCTTCTGGAATCGTTTTTCGACAGAAACATCGAATGAATAGGCACAGAAGCAACAAACTTTCCTTCGACCAAGTCGAAGTAACCGCCTGAAAAAGAACCTTCCATATTGGGCGCAATACCCAAGAACAAGGTAAGACGAATCATAAAGACTACATGGAAGTTTGCAAACCCTTTATGCGTCAAGTCCAACCACTGCAGACTGCTCACCAGAAAACTGAACAGAGGCACGTTCTCCTGCTCGTTGCGGGTCGTGTAATACAAAAACTCGGAAAGGAACAACGCCATGGACATCTTATAGGACGAAACAAGAACATCAGTAAAAGGGAAGGCAACGGAAACATCCTTGAGCCGCTGAAGATTGGCATTAGGACGATAATCAAACTCTAAGGATAAAACAGAAAGAGGCTGAAAATACTGACGTTTCACCTTTGCTTTCGCTGACTTGGACAACCGAACCATGAAAGACAAACGCCCCAATGCCTCGGTCAGGAAATCAACAATAAGTTGATTATCACCGAATTTAACCACATGTAACAATACTGCTTTTGTCTTTATAACCATTTACTCATTTTTTACAAAAACCATGGCAAAAATACGAAAAAATATGCTTTTAAAAGAAAATTCCATATAAAAAATTTGCAAGAACAAAAAAAATGTAGTAACTTTGCACCCGCAAAACAACAAAAGGTCCCTTCGTCTATCGGTTAGGACGAGAGATTTTCATTCTCTAAAGAGCAGTTCGACTCTGCTAGGGACTACAGTAGAAATGTATAATAATAAAATCAGAGATGGCAAATCATAAATCATCAATCAAGAGAATCCGTCAGGACAAGAAAAAGTCTATGCACAACAAATATTATGCAAAGACTATGCGCAACGCTGTACGCAAGTTGCGCAACATGACAGACAAGGAAGAGGCCGCAAAACTCTATCCTTTTGTCCAGAAGCTTTTAGACAAATTGGCCAAGACCAATATTATCCACAGCAACAAGGCTGCTAACTTGAAGTCTGGCCTTGCTCAGCACATCGCTAAGTTGGGCTAATCTCAAATTAGGAGACAAACATATATAAGGCTGCAATCCTTAGGATTGCAGCCTTAATTTGTTCTCTATAAAATATTACGCCCTTCACACTCATACGACATACAAAAATCCATGGCAAGTTTCAAGAACACAACAAGAGAGGAGCAGAAGCAACCATTTTAAACACAAATGAGATAAACAAAAAAATAAGCGCTGTTTTTGTGGTTTTTTAGCAACATTCTAACCTTTTTCTCGCTTTTTTTTGCTATCTTTGCATGGAAATTATACTAAACAAAGAAATGGCAGAAAATCAAAACAACGCAAACAATTATTCAGCGAGCAACATACAAGTTCTCGAAGGACTTGAGGCTGTCCGCAAACGTCCTGCTATGTACATCGGTGATATTTCCGAGAAAGGTCTGCATCATCTGGTCAATGAGACCGTAGACAACTCCATCGATGAAGCCATGGCTGGTTATTGTACTGACATAGAGGTTACTATCAACGAAGACAACTCTATAACGGTAGAAGATAACGGACGTGGCATCCCCGTAGACGAGCATAAAAAATTGCACAAATCAGCACTCGAAGTGGTAATGACTGTGCTTCATGCAGGTGGTAAATTTGATAAGGGTTCTTATAAAGTATCTGGAGGTCTGCATGGTGTAGGTGTTAGTTGCGTTAATGCCTTGTCCACACATATGAAGTCTCAGGTGTTCCGTGACGGTAAGATTTACCAGCAGGAATACGAAAAGGGAAAACCACTCTATCCCGTAAAGGTAATCGGTAAGACCGACAAACGTGGCACACGCCAGCAATTCTGGCCAGACCCAACAATATTTACTACCACAGTGTACAAGTGGGACATCATTGCAAACCGTATGCGCGAGTTGGCATTCCTTAATGCCGGCATCAAGATAACCTTGACAGACCTTCGCCCAGACGAAGATGGAAAGACTAAACAAATGGTATTCCATGCAAAGGATGGTTTGAAGGAATTTGTGCGCTACGTAGACCGTCATCGCACTCATCTCTTCGACGATGTCATTTATTTAAAGACTGAGAAGCAAGGCATTCCCATTGAGATTGCCATCATGTATAATACCGATTATAGCGAGAATATCCACTCTTATGTAAACAACATCAATACTATAGAGGGTGGAACCCATCTTACAGGTTTCCGTATGGCATTAACCCGTACTCTAAAGGCTTATGCTGAAAACGACCCTCAAATATCCAAACAGATAGAAAAAGCAAAAGTAGAAATTGCGCCAGAGGACTTCCGAGAGGGACTTACAGCCGTTATCTCCATCAAGGTAGCTGAGCCACAGTTTGAGGGTCAGACCAAGACCAAGCTTGGGAACAGCGAGGTACAGGGTGCCGTACAGCAAGCCGTCAACGAGGCTTTGGCCTACTATCTGGAAGAACATCCCGACGAGGCTAAGAAAATTTGCGAGAAAGTAATCTTGGCTGCTACAGCACGTGTTGCAGCACGAAAAGCACGCGAAAGCGTACAGCGCAAAAACTTTATGACCGGCGGAGGTCTACCTGGAAAGTTGGCCGACTGCTCTATCAAGGATCCTAAGGAAAGCGAGATATTCCTCGTCGAGGGTGATTCTGCAGGTGGCTCAGCCAAGCAGGGACGTGACCGCTTCCGACAGGCCATTCTTCCTTTACGAGGTAAGATTCTTAACGTAGAGAAGGTACAGTGGCACAAAGTCTTCGAGGCCGAGTCTGTAATGAATATCATCCAGAGCATTGGAGTTCGATTCGGAGTAGACGGAGAAGACAGCAAAGAGGCCAATACAGACAAACTGCGATATGACAAGATCATTATTATGACGGATGCCGATGTCGATGGCTCCCACATCGACACATTGATTATGACATTGTTCTATCGCTTCATGCCAAAGGTCATCGAGGAGGGGCACCTCTACATAGCCACTCCACCACTCTACAAATGTTCGTTCAAGAACAAGGTGAGCGAATACTGCTACACGGAGCAACAGCGCCAAGCATTCCTTGACAAATATGGTGAAGGACAGGAGGACAAGAACATTCACACCCAGCGATACAAAGGTTTGGGTGAGATGAATCCCGAGCAACTATGGGAAACCACCATGGATCCAAAGACCCGACTTCTCAAGCAAGTCACCATAGAAAACGCTGCTCATGCCGACGAAATTTTCTCCATGCTGATGGGAGATGATGTAGAGCCACGCCGTGAGTTTATCGAGCAGAATGCGACCTATGCCAATATCGACGCTTAATCAAATCATTTATACCAGGGCGGACTTTCACCAAGAATGTCCGTCCTTTTATTGCTTAAACCCCAAAACCATGAGACAACTTTTTTTCTCTGCACTACTCTTAGCCAACAGTTTACCGGGACTCGCACAGGACAAACTACCACTCAACCTATGGTACACACACCCCGCAACCGTCTTCGAAGAATCTTTGCCCATAGGAAACGGCAAATTGGGAGCTCTCATTTATGGAGGTGCCAACAACGATTCCATCTACCTCAACGACATCACCCTTTGGACAGGAAAGCCTGTCGACCGGCAGGAAGGAGGTGAAGCCTATAAGTGGATTTCCAAGATAAGGGAAGCGCTCTTCAAGGAAGACTATAAAGCAGCCGACTCACTCCAGTTGCACGTGCAAGGTCACAACTCTGAATACTATCAGCCCCTTGCCATCATCAACATCAAGGATCTGAATCCAGGACAAGTTACCAATTATTACCGTCAGCTCAGCCTCGACAGTGCCATAACCACAATGCGCTATAGCCGTGAAGGAATCAACTACACAAGGGAATACTTTGCCTCACATCCCGACAAGATGATAGCCATCAGGCTCACCGCTTCCAAGAAGCAAGCCATCAACTGCGACATCTCACTCACTTCACTTATTCCTCACCAGGTAAAAGCATCGGGCAATCAACTCACGCTGACAGGCCATGCCATGGGCGAACCTGAGAACAGCACGCACTTCTGCTCCATACTAAGCATACGAAATACAGATGGAAGCATCACACCTACAGACTCTACCCTGCATCTACAGGACGTGAGCGAGGCCATTATATATTTTGTAAACGAGACCAGCTATAATGGTTTCGACAAACATCCAGTAACCGAAGGAGCACCTTATATAGAAAAGGTGGCCGACGATGCCTGGCATTTGGTCAACTATACCTATCCGGAACTGCGCCAACGACATGTTACCGACTACAAACATTTCTTCGACCGTACTCGTTTCTCATTGAAAGGAGCCAGATATGACAATCAGCGCAACACAGAACAGCAACTCTTCGACTACACAGAGAACAACGAGCAAAACCCTTATCTCGAGATGCTTTATTTTCAGTTTGGTAGATACCTACTCATCAGTTGCTCACGTACTCCAGGTGTACCTGCCAATCTGCAAGGCCTGTGGGCCCCAGCACGTCTTTCACCTTGGAGAGGAAACTACACTATCAATATCAACCTGGAAGAGAACTACTGGCCAGCAGAGGTTGCCAACCTCTCCGAGCTCACCATTCCTGTAGAAGGACTTGTGAAGGGTCTTGCAATAACAGGAAAGTACACTGCCAAGCACTTTTATGGCATCGAGAAAGGTTGGTGCGCCGGACACAACACAGACGCATGGGCCATGAGCAATCCCGTAGGCACAAAGAAGGAAAGCCCCAAGTGGAGCAACTGGAACATGGGTGGAGCATGGCTCGTGCAGACTCTTTGGGAACATTACGACTACACACGCGACCTCGACTATCTGCGCCAGACCGCCTATCCATTGATGAAAGGTGCAGCAGACTTCATGCTGAAGTGGCTTGTCGACAATCCCAAGAAACCAGGCGAACTCATCACAGCTCCCTGCACCTCACCCGAGGCACAATACATAACAGACAAAGGTTACAATGGCTGCACCCTTTATGGAGGAACAGCCGACCTTGCTATCATTCGTGAGCTCTTCAAGAACACCATCAAGGGAGCAAAGGCTCTCAATATCGATTTAACCTATCAAGCTACTCTACAAGATGCCATCAACCGCCTGCATCCATACCAAATAGGCAAAAGAGGCAATTTGCAAGAGTGGTACTACGACTGGGATGACCAAGATTGGCAACATCGTCATCAGTCGCACCTTTTAGGTCTCTATCCTTTCCAACAGATTTCTGTAGGCAAAACGCCAGAACTTGCCGCAGCTGCAGCCAAATCATTGGAGATCAAAGGCGATAATTCTACGGGATGGAGTACGGGATGGCGCATATGTCTGTGGGCTCGCTTGCATAGAGCAGACAAGTCGTATGCCATTCTGCGCAAACTTCTCAACTATGTAAGTCCAACCTCTCCCAACACTTCAAAGAACCGCCCTTCGGGAGGAACTTACCCCAACCTCTTTGACGCTCACCCACCCTTCCAGATTGATGGAAACTTTGGTGGTACAGCAGGTATTTGCGAAATGCTGATGCAATGTGACGGTGAGACAATGGAACTGCTTCCGTCACTCCCAGAAGCATGGAGTGAGGGCGAGATGAACGGCATCAAGGCACGTGGCAACTATAAGATAGACCTCACTTGGAAGAATCACAAGGTCGCAAAAGCCAAGATTACCAGCCATCAGGCAGGCGTGCTCACCGTTTGTTACAACGGCAAGCAGAAAGTGCTGCATTTCAAGGCTGGAGAAACAAGGACTGTCAAATAAAAATAATCATCAGTAAACAAAGAATAAAAAATAGATGATACGCAGGTTCATTTGTATCGTATTCTCCATCCTATGGGTACTGAACTCACATGGACAGGAGTTCGGCACCCATTGGATTTCTCACCCATTCCCCGACGACAGCGCCGAGGTTCTCTTCCGCCACACTTATGTTACCAGGCATCGTCCAAAGCAAGCTTTTATCACCTTTGCCAGCATGGGAAGCTGCAAAGTATATATCAACGAGAGAAATATATCGAGAGAGATATTCTACAAGAACGAAACTCCACGGGGCATCACCCTGCATACATACGACATAACCCGCTACCTACGACCAGACTCAAACACAATAGCCGTGTGGTATGCTCCATGCCCACAGGCCCAAGCATACTCGCAGGATGCAGCCAGCAAACAGCTGTCTTTGGATTATTATGGAACAAAACATGACGGCTCGACTTTCTATCAACAAGCAGACGAATCATGGTGCTGCAGCTTGTTAGAAGGCAATTGGACAGCACAAGACAGCACAGGAAGCACCATAGAGGTTTTCGACAACAGGCAATATGACGACAATTGGAAAGCCTCCAACTACGTCTTCACAGAAGCAGAAAAGCCTGTTCGAAGACTGTTGAAAGAGGAAAAGGACACCTACACCACCATACCCACCTTCCCCGCAAAAGGCAATCGGCTAAGGCTTGTATTGTCTCCTATTGCTGAATACGAAGACTCCTTAGGACTCCACTACGACTTCTGTCGTTTCTTCAGAGGATCCGCACGAATCACCCTGCGTGAAGCAAAAAGGGGGGAAAAGCTTGAGATAAACGGACTGGTATATATCTGTAGCGGAAAAATGGACGAGCAAGCCTTCCGCCGTCTTAGTACAAGCCAGCAAAGAGCCATTACCATCAAGGGCGACCGCCACTTTCGTAAGAGCCAGATACAGAAGATAGAAGGATTAGAAATATATTAATAGCCCAAGTCTCGTGCTACAGCACAAAGTTCGCCATACCATTCCCGACCAAACTTCTCTACCAGCGGTTCTTCCAAGAACCGATAGACAGGAAGGTTCAGCTCCTCGCCTTTTTTGATGGCAGCCTTACAAATCCGCCATTTATTGTAATTGATGCCATACACATCGTTGCCGAAATCCTTGGAACGAATGGGATACAAGGCACAAGAAATTGGTTTTTTGAATTTTGACTTTCCCTCTCTATAAGCACGTTCCAAGGAGCAAAGGCAACAATTCGGGATGGTATGTCCATCACCCAGGTCTTTCAAATTCTGATAACAAGTAAACACACAGTCCTTGCCATTGACGATGCTCGTAACCAAGTCGCCCTCTATATCTGTATAAGCCACGCCCTGCTTATCAATGACCGCTTGGGCAGAAGCCGAAAGGTCGTTCCAAACCACATCAAGCACATTCTCAATCTCCATAATCTCATCCAAGGTTACAGGAGCACCCGCATCGCCTTCGATGCAACATTCACCCTTGCAAGCATCCAGGTCGCAACAGAATTTTTCGGTAATAATATCAGGCGAAACCAAAACATTGCCCACCTGGAGAATACGCAGTTCGTCTTTGTTCATTATATATTTAATAAGGAGTTAAGAAGTTTAGGAGGTTAAGACAACAGCATTACTGCTACTTAGCCCAAGCCTCCATTTACCATTGTATAGGAACGATTCCATTCTGCTGCAAATACTCATTGCAACGAGAGAAATGGTGATTGCCAAACCATCCGCCCCTGTTGGCAGACAAAGGCGAAGGATGCACGCTCTGCAATATCAAGTGTTTGCTCGTATCGATGAGGTTAGCCTTGCTGCGGGCATAACCTCCCCAAAGAATAAACACCAAATGCTCCTTATCTTTGTTGAGAGCCTTGATGGCGGCATCGGTAAATTCCTCCCAACCTTTGCGTTGGTGGCTTGCAGCTTGATGGGCACGAACGGTCAGCGTGGCATTGAGCAACAAGACTCCTTGCTTTGCCCATCGGGTCAAATCCCCCGTCTTAGGCATCGGAGTGCCGAGATCCATCTGAATCTCCTTAAAAATATTAATCAGCGATGGAGGAAAAGCAATGCCTTCTGGCACGGAGAAACTCAACCCCATCGCCTGCCCTGGCTCATGGTATGGGTCTTGTCCGATTATCACCACCTTCACGTCATCAAATGGACAAAGATTGAAGGCATTAAATATCAGCCTTCCCGGAGGATAACAAGGTGTATGCAAGTATTCCTCACGTACAAAGTTGGTGAGATCGACAAAGTATTGCTTCTCGAACTCATCCCCTATGTGCTTTCTCCAGCTTTCTTCTATCTTTACGTCCATGTTTCTATATAAGTATAAAAGTATCTTAAGATACTTGCGCAAGTATCTTATATTACTTGGCAATGCATCTTAGGATACTTTTTAAGGGTATATAAAATAGCGTTTTACTTGTTGTCAGAAATCAAGTTCTCACCAGTCATGTCTGCTGGTTGCTCCAAGCCCATGATGTGGAGGATAGAAGGAGCTACGTCTGCCAAGCGACCATCCTTAACGGTAGCTGAGTTGTTGTCAGTTACGTAGATGAATGGAACTGGGTTCAAAGAGTGAGCGGTGTTTGGAGTACCATCCTCGTTGATGGCATGGTCAGCGTTACCATGGTCAGCGATGATGATAGCCTCGTAATCGTTAGCCTTGGCTGCCTCGATAACGTCCTTTACGCAGTTGTCAACAGCGTGAACTGCCTTGGCGATGGCATTATAGACACCAGTGTGACCTACCATATCACCATTGGCGAAGTTGACCACGATGAAATCGTACTCCTGAGTGTTGATGGCACCAACCAACTTATCCTTCACCTCGTAAGCACTCATCTCTGGCTTCAAGTCGTAAGTAGCCACCTTTGGAGAAGGAACCAAGATACGGTCCTCGCCCTCGTATGGAGCCTCACGACCACCATTGAAGAAGAAGGTTACATGGGCATACTTCTCAGTCTCCGCAGTGTGGAGCTGTCTCTTTCCATGCTTGCTCAAGTACTCGCCGAGCGTATCCATTACGTTCTCCTTAGGGAAGAGAATGTGAAGACCCTTGAAATTAGCGTCATATGGAGTCATGCAGTAGTACTGCAAGTCCTTGATGGTGTGCATGCCTTCCTCTGGCATATCCTGCTGGGTCAACACCTGAGTCAACTCCTTGGCACGATCGTTACGGTAGTTGATGAAGATGATGACATCACCCTCCTGGATAGTACCATCAACGGCCGAGTTGTTGATTGGCTTGATGAACTCGTCGGTTACATCCTCGTCGTAGCTTTCCTGCATAGCCTTCACCATGTCGTCGCTCTGCTTACCCTTGCCATCAACGAGAAGGTCGTAAGCTTCCTTCACACGGTTCCAACGCTTGTCGCGGTCCATGGCATAGAAACGACCTACGATGCTGGCGATGTGAGCGTCGTTCTTCTCGCAAACTGCCTGAACCTGCTCGATGAAGCCCTTGCCACTCTTAGGGTCGGTGTCACGACCGTCCATGAAACAGTGAACGTACGTATGCTTCAAACCATACTCCTTGGAGATTTCGATCAACTTGAACAGATGGCTCAATGAAGAGTGAACGCCACCTGTAGAAGTCAAGCCCATCAAGTGGAGCTTCTTGCCTGTCTTCTGCGCATAGCTGTAAGCGTTGATGATTTCCTGATTCTTCAAGATGTCACCGCTCTCGCAAGCCTTATTGATTTTAACGAGATCCTGATATACAATACGACCAGCACCGATGTTGAGGTGACCTACCTCTGAGTTACCCATCTGCCCTTTAGGAAGGCCAACGTCCTCACCACAAGTCAAGAGCTGGGAATGTGCTGAAACTGCTGTCAAATAGTCGAGATAAGGAGTTGGAGTATTATAGATTACATCACCCTTATCATGCTTACCGATTCCCCATCCGTCGAGAATCATCAAAAGAGCTTTTTTTGCCATAATTACATAAATAATTAAAATTCGAAATCTGTGTGCAAAGTTAAGCAATTTCACCGAAACGGCAAAGCAAGGCTATCTAAAAATAATAAAAAAAGATTTGTTGCGTTATATGTTAGGAACAACGTCATATATCAATGTCGAAAAGAATCGTACAATTGGACTTCATGAAGTGTGTGTTTATCCTGCATGTCGTCATGATACACTTGGTTTATTTAGGACAGACTTACCCCTGGCTCAAGGAGTTTTTCCTGTTCTTCACCACACCTGTCTTCTTTGTCATCTCTGGGTTCTTGGCTCACGTCGACAAGCCCTTCGTCGATTTCTGCCAAAAGGTGAAATGGTGGCTCATACCCTACCTCATCATGGAGGGGCTCTATATCATGTTGGCTTCGGTACTGCCCATCAACGAGCACATCGACCAACTCGACATCATCGTCTTTCTGCGCAAGCTCACCATGGAGCCACTGGGACCATATTGGTACATCCACAACCTCATCATCAGCTATGTGGCCTATTATGCCGTGGCATGGCTTTACCGCAACAAGATAAAGGCTGGAGCTCTACTGCTTACTGCAGCCTTCATCGGCATTTTGGTGGTGTGGCTGGGCATCATCTCCTGGCATTGCTGCATCTTCTTTACCATGGGTGTAGGCATCAAGTGCCTTCGCATACCGTTCTTGAGCATTTTCCGCCCTTCATTGTTTGCCATCGTCGTCACCATCGTGGGCATTACTTCCTGGCAGTATTCCTACCCTGTCTTGATTCGCAGCCTGTGGCTTACCTATGTGATGACTGTATTTTGGTTGACGGCATACAGGTTCATGCCACAACTCATCAGGAACGGAGCTTTCTTTATCGGAAAGAACACCCTCCCCATCCTACTATTCTCGCCTGCTTTCACCATCATCACCAAGTTCTTCGTGCCCTTGTTCACTTTCGACCAGACGGCCATCCTCTTTACCACAACGGCAGTGGCCTTCACCGTCTGTGGTTGCTTGCTGACGGCAAAGGCCATGGACTATCTCAGAATTTCTCCTTATTTCTGCGGAAAGGATCTTTTTTTATCTTCCTTGTCCTCATAAGTAGAGTTGTCCAACACGATGGGCAGAGTACATAGAATATCATAAATAGTTACTTATGCCTCAGATAGTTCAGCTGAACACGAGGAGCGCAAGCATTGCTTGTTTTCTCGGTGTATTCAGTTACTTTTAATGTGGCTGTTCCCTTGATGGTCTCCACATCGGTGCCTATCTGGAAAAGGTAGTTACCGGCATCAACCTTCCACTGGCTGTTAGCCTCATCGAAGCTGGCGAGGTCGCGTTTCTCGAGAGTCATCTTTAAGGTCTGGCTCTCGCCTGGCTTCAGTTCACGGGTCTTGCCGAAGGCTTTCAGTTCCTTGGCAGGCTTCTCATAGGCCCCCTTAGGAGCGGTGACATATACCTGTGCCACTTGCTTGCCAGCCACCCTGCCGGTATTTTTAACGGTTACGCTTATCTCGATATTATTGCCTTTAGCTTTCACAATAGGCTTGCCCATTTCGAAGGTAGTATAGCTCAGACCGAATCCAAAAGGATAAGCCACATTCTTCTTGAAAGTATCAAAGTAGCGATAGCCCACATAGATATCTTCTTCGTGGTTGTTGAAGTCAACACCCGGCTTGGAGCCATCCTGCATATTGGTGTAAGTGTACATATCATACTTCTTGGCATAGTTGGCTGTAGAAGGATGGTCATATACAGAGATTGGCCAAGTCATGGTCAACTTACCCGATGGATTCACCTTACCCGACAAGATGTCGGCTACAGAGTTACCTCCCTCAATACCTGGTTGCCATGCCACGAGAATGGCATCCACACGGTCGCGCCAGCTGGCTGTCTCCATCACAGAACCAGAGTTGATGACAACGATGACCTTCTTGCCCTTGGCATGGAACACATCCGAGATGCGAGTAATCATATCACGCTCGTCTTGAGTCAACTCAAACTCGCCGATGATATTCTCTCTATCCATACCCTCGCCTGCCTGACGACCGATGGTGATGATGGCGGCATCCGCCTTTGGCTCCTCGCTTGCCACACAACGCTCAGAGATTTCGATTTCATCGAGCTTTGGCTGACCTTGGTCGAGAAACCACATCATAGGGTTCTTGTCTGCCTTCAACTTCGCCTTGGCATACTTCACGTAGTTCTGATAGATTTCCGTGAGCTGAGGAGTTGTCGATACACCGATGTTCTTCAAGCCAGTCACCATATCCACAGAGTAACCTACGTTGACGGCTCCACTACCGAGACCACCCGAAAGGAAGTCGTAGGAATTGACGCCGAAGAGGGCAACAGTCTTCAGATTGCGAATTGGCAGAACACCATCGTTCTTCAAAAGCACCATTCCCTCGGTACTACTTTGACGAGTGATGGCAGCATGAGCCTTAAGGTCGGGCGCACCACTATACTTATATCCCTTGAAACGAGGAGTCTTCACGATATACTCCAACATACGGCGTACGTTGCGGTCAACATCTTTCACGTCCAAATTTCCCGATTTCACCGCCTTTATTATATCTTCCACCTGTGCAGGATAGCCAGGCATCATCAGGTCGTTGCCAGCCGCCACCTCCTGCTCCACAGGCAAGTCCTCCCGTTTGCCGATCCAGTCGGTCTCCACGATGCCCTTGAATCCCCAGTCGTTGCGGAGAATATCTGTCAAGAGTCCCTTGTTGCCCTGTGCATAAACACCATTCACCTTATTATATGCCGACATGATGGTCCAAGGATTGCTCTTACGAACCATCATCTCGAAGCCTCTCAAATACAATTCACGAAGCGCACGCTGACTTACACGCTCATCAATACGAGTACGCTGAGTCTCCTGTGAGTTCACGGCAAAGTGCTTAGCACTCACACCCACGCCCTGACTCTGCACACCGAGTACAAAGGCTGTTCCCATAAGACCTGTCACAACAGGGTCTTCCGAATAATACTCAAAGTTTCTTCCACAAAGTGGATTACGGTGCAGGTTCATGCCAGGGCCTAAGACCACATCACAGCCATACTCCAAGGTCTCATTGCCGATGGCTTCGCCCACTTTGCGCACCAGGTCGGTATTCCAGGTAGAAGCCAAACAGGTTCCAATAGGGAAGCCCGTGGCATAATAACTGCGACTGTCTCCCTCGCGATGTGCATCTATATGCACTCCCGCTGGTCCATCACATTGCACAGTAGCAGGAATTCCCAAGCGCGGAATTGCCACAGTTGTTCCGGCGGCGCCAGGAACAAACTTCTTCTGGTGTCCCAGCATGGCTCCGCTTCCCACGAATCCATCGTTGCCGCCACCTACTAAGAGCTGTGCTTTCTCTTCCAAAGTCATTGCCTTGATTACTTCCTCAATGTTGTTGGCATTGAGCTGCGGGGCAGTCTGTGCCGTCATTGTTGCCGACAAGGCTCCCACTGCCATAGTAAGAACCATCTTCTTGTATTTCTTCATTTACGCTATAAAGTTTAGTTATTAGCTTAATTACTGCTGTTTTATCGTCTGCAAATATAACAAAATCGATCCGAAGAGCCAAGCTCTTTTATTGTTTTCTTATCTCCTTTGTATGTTTTTTTCATCCGGATTAACCGATTATGCACCACCAGTTAACATAAAGGTCACACACAGCCCCCCTGTTTCAGCTGGCGGTAGAACGCTGTCCTAATGTCTTTCTAACAGCTATATAAAAGTCTGAGAACATGGGGTAATAGTTTTCCTTCACCGACAAAAAGTTCTACGCAGCCCGAATAAATCTCCGTTCCGTGACACGGAATGTGCATTCCAAAACACGGAATGGCGGTTCCGTAGTACGGAACGGACGTTCCAAACTATGGAACATAGATTTTCCTTGCCTCACAAAACATTTCTATAGGAATACTTGGATTTTCCATTAGGTTGTTGGGATAATTGCATGAAAATGTTTACCTTTGCATACATGAAGAAGATGCCGGTCTTTTCACTTATCCTTTTCCTGTGGGTGTGGTTCATGATGGGTTGCACCAACCGTGGCTATCGTCTGTCCTATGCCGAGATAGACGACCTGGCCGACTTTTATCCCGCCCAGGCCAAGGTGTTCTTGGAGCGCAACGACAGCAACGACGACAAGGGGTACTACAAGCTCTTGGCCACCAAGATACAATATCAGTTGGCCGGACGAACTTACTTGCACGATTATATCGACATCGACCAGGCCATCGCCATCTTCAGGCAGCAGGGCAACACGCCTCTGCTCGCGCGATCCTTATATTATAGGGGTGCCCTGACATTAAACAACACCCACGACACCACGGCTGCCACCAAGTGGCTAATGCAGGCAAGCCAAATAGACTTTGGCATGAGGGAGAAGGAAAAGTTAGACCTTTACAACCTGTTGTGCCGCATCACAAACGACAACACCTATGCCGTCAAGTTGGAAGAAGAAGCCCGACAGAGTCACAACACAGCCCTACGTGCATGGGCCACCCTGTACATGGCCATCAACAACGGGGACACCCGTCTGGCCGACGATGCCTTCGACATTGCCTACAACATACCCGAGAACAAGGACAGTACGCTTGGTCCCATGTACACCTACTACTTCGAGAAGCTGATACAGGATGGCAACGTCCCAGACTCCATCATCATGGACTACATCGAGGAGGCCGACCAATGGCAGGGTATCCAATACAATGCATCCTTCGACCTATACCAGTTCTTGTGGCGATATGGCAACACGCCCCGTGGCAAGAAGTTTCTTAGCGACCACAAGCCTGTGATATTTTTGGGCGACCACTACTCGGGCGTATGGTCGTACGACTACCTGCTGCCCATCTACTTCGTCTACCTACACCAAGGCGACACCCTTACCGCCGATACCATCGCGCGCTATCTGCACCAATCGGAGCCTTTCATCGCCAAAGAAAATTCTGCGGCCAAGGCACGAGAGGTCAAGCTGATGTACGACGGCGGCAACATACGCTTTCGGTACGAGCAGACCAAAAGCTGGATGCTCGTGGGTATCATTGTCATACTGCTCGCACTATTGGCAGCAGCCTACCTGGTCATCTCTCGCATGCGCAAGGCCAGGCTCACCATCAATGCGCTGCACGACTCACTCCACCAACTGAAGGATGTAGAGAACGCTTCACTCTCTGAACAATGCAAAACCCTGAACCATGACATCAACACCCAGTTGCGCAAACTGCGCCGACGCAACAAGGATATCGAGACCTACAAGGCGCAAATAGGCGAACTCACCGACATAAGCCAAGGGCTCGTCTACTACTCGATGGCCATACAAAACCAGAACATCAGCCAGATAGGCAAACTTGGCATCCGCCAGTTGCTGGCCAGCTACAAGATGATAGACTCAGCCTATGCGTCACGCCTTGACAACTACGACCTCACGCCCTCGCAATGCCTCTTCTGCATACTCTACCACATGGGCAAGACTGACGAGGAGGTGATGCAAACCATGCAATACTCTATGGCCAACATAAGGGTGAGAAAGTCGCGCATCAAGTCCGACTGTGAGGCCGATTCTTTCGAAGCTGTGGTAAGCCAAAAGGGCTAAGACCTATTACAAAAGAGTGGAATTATGTGGTTAGCCTATTTACCTAACTATCTAACAATCAGTACACAAAGACATACGCTGCTGTAATGGGCGTTTGCACGAAGGCAATATTATGCCTATCTTTGCGGCTGTAAAATCACATAAAACCATATTTCGCATGACACATTACAGCAATCACAAGGCGACCTTCTGCCGCTATTTCTTGTTTCTGATTTTGGCACTTTCATTCGGTTTCACCGCACAAGCCAAGAACAACACCATCACTTTGCCACCAACCACTCCCCATTTCGGTCCATCGCAAGTAAATGTCATCTTCGACCACTACACTCCCGGACCACAAGAACGTGTGCGTATTTTGGTCTATAATGGTGCGTACAGTGGTGGCCCCTACGACACCAAGCTACGCAAGAACGTCGATGGCACACAGGGCTTCGCCATCACCGAGAACCTTGTGCTGCCTACCCAGGCCGACCTGAAGATAGGCAAGCGAGTCGTCCCCATTGTCATGGTGCCCGATGGCAAGCTGACCATCACTCTCGACTCAAACCACGTGAAATTCGAGGGCGATTATGCCACACTCAACACCGAGCTGCAAGCCGTAAAGGACTACCTTGAGGCAAATGGTCGCACATTCTTCGATGACATCAAAGGCATGACACCTCTGCAATACAAGGAATTCATCGTCAAGGCCTACCAAGCCAACAAGAAATCCATCGACAAGGTCCCAGTGAGCAAGGCCTGCAAGACTTACGCCCGCGTACAGCTCGACATCAACTACATCAGCCGCATCTTGAACTACAAGACGTACCTCAGCATGAGCAACATGTTGAGCAAGGACAGCACTGCCCAGAAGAATCTGGAGACGCCCATCGACTCGGCTTCTTTCTTCAAGGAACTGGCGCAAATGCCCATTCTCCGCTCGCTCAACCAGCGTTACTACCCTTACTACTGCGAACTGGCCAACAAGCCTTTCGGCATAAACATCATCCACGACGAACTGAGCGACAACCTGATCAAGGCCAACAAGTACTGCAAGAAACTGGTCAGCAGCAATCCCTTCATGCCTGCACCAAGCACACCACTCAGCGAGGAAGAGCTACAGGCTGCCAAGGCCGAGATTACCTGCCAGCCAGTACTACAGTTGCTGCTGGCCAAGAACGAACAAGTGGCACTAAAGGCAAAAGCCGAGGCCGAGGCATCGAAGAAGTTGAGGGAGGAAGCTGCCGCCAAGGGCACATTCACCATCGTCGACATCCCCGAGACCATGCCTGCCGACAAGATTATCGAGACACTCACAGCCCCCTACAAGGGCAAGACCACCCTCATCGATTTCTGGAACACATGGTGCATGCCGTGCCGCGTTGCCATGGAATCAATCAAGCCCATCAAGGAGGAAATGAAGGACGTAGTATACATCTACATCGCCGACGCTACCTCGCCCATCGACAAGTGGAACGAGATGATACCCGACATCCATGGCATTCACACCCGCATCAGCAGTCCCCAGAGCACAGAGCTGGGCAAGCTGTACCAGTTTGATGCCATCCCTACCTACGTCATCATCGACAAACAGAGGCACAAAACCTACCAACACACCGGCTTTCCCGGCGTAGATGCCCTGAAGGAAGCACTAACCCATGCTAATAAATAAAATATGAGAAAAACCTCATTAATAACATGTATGCTTGTTCTTGTCCTCACAATGCAGGGCAAGAACGAGCATCCCGTACGTTCGGCACTCGTGAGCCAGGGCGACAGTTGCCTGGTGGAACACGACACGTTTCATGCCATAGGTTATTACCAAAAGTATCTCGAAACCCATCCGCGCGACTTGTCCGTAGTACGCAAATTGGCCTCGTGCCACAGATTACGTGGCGACAACAAGAAGTGCATCAGCTGCATGGAGAGCATACCAAGCGACAGCATCAACCACGAAGACATGCGCATGCTGTACTACGTGTACCTCAACTTGGGCAACAATATGAAGGTGGACCAATGGGGCTTGCACATCAGCATGGCTTATCCCTACGACAGCGAGATTCTATCTTCGCTATGCACGCACTGGAACAACCTGGGCAAACCCGAGAAAACGGAAATCATAGCCAAGCCCTACATAGCCCATCGCGACTCCACCAACCTGCTCATCAACAAGGAGTATGCCTACTCGCTCTTCTTGCAATTCAAGTACGACAAAGCCATCCCCCTATACAAAGGCCTCATCGCCGATGGATTCGACAATTATGAGTCGAATTTTGTGCTGGGGCTATGCTATTACAACACCCAGCAATACACCCAAGCCAAACCTTATCTCGACAAGGCCGTAACACTCAAGGGCGACAATGCCGATATGAACAGCCTCTTTTACTTAGGCATGACCTGCAAGAAACTGGCGGAAACCACCAAGACACCCGTCGAGAAATACGAGTTAGAGAAAGAGGCTTCACAGTTCCTTGAGCGCTCAATAACCGTAGCATACCCGCGCAGCCGTGGTCTGTACGTCAACCAACAACTGGCCGAGATATACTATGGTCGAAAGCAGTTTGAAAAAGCCGGGCACGCCTTCGCCATGTGCATAGAATACGATGACGAAGACTCACCGCTCAATTACTACAATGCGGCACAGATGTACATCACCGCGCAAAAGAAGCCGCAGGCCCGACTCTATCTACAGATGTTCCTGGCCAAGGCCGACAAGATAAAAGATGAAAAGGAAAAGGCCCGGCTGACGAGCAAGGCAAAGGAGCAAATCAAGACGCTGTAGGTGTGCGCAAGATGTATCCCTTCTTGATCACCGCCTCGATGCTTACCGAAGCATCCGAGCTGAGGGCACGCCGCAGATAGGTAATCTGCACATTCAGGGCCAAGGAGTTGGAATAAGAGTCGTCGCCCCATACCTCGTTGAGAATGCTTTCTCGCTCCACCAGTTGGTTGGGACGTGTGGCCAACATCTTCAATATCTCAGCTTGCCGAGAGGTGATGATGACACGCTCGTGGGCACAACGCAGTTCGTTTTGGGCATAATAAAAAGCGATGGAACCGATAGAAATAGCGGATTCATCGCTATTTTTATTGTTCGAAGGCTGCTTCATCTCGTAAATCATGTTCTTGAGGAAGGCATGGCGAATGGCATCGATACGTTTCTGCACCACGATGGTCTTGACGAGATAATAAAGGCATCCCACCAATATCACGAAGAGCAACAAGCTACCTACCAACTGCCAGAGCATGGATTTCAGGATATGTGTTGGCGACATTGTCACCTCAAAGACTATGCCTTGACGAAAGATAGGGTTACTCGGATAGCAGACGATTACCTTTCTCGTCCACTTGCCCGTTACTGCAAAGCGAGGATCGAGAAAGACTTTCCGATAATTCATTTGTCGAAATGCCTCTATCTTGCCATAACCTTTCTTATCCAAATAGGGCTGATAGGTGGCAGCAGTGGGCGCATGTTTTCTATAAGCAACATAGCGAACATACATCTCGTAGGCATCGTCGCTATTGATGCCTACCTCCTGCACCTTGCCCAAGTATTTCTTATTATCCCAAAAAGTGAGTGTAGTAGAAACCTTCTGTACTTTCTTCGTATTGATATGGGTCTCTATCTTGGTTTTAAACGTATGTTTCTTATGTCCTGTGTCTGCCTGGGATTTGTATGTTTTGAACACATCCTTAAACATTTGGCCGCAGTCTGTCTCAAACTGCCCGACTGTTTTGTCCAAGCTATACTGATACTGATTATAGAGCCAATAGGCCTGCGTGCAGAACAGCAATAAGACAGCCATACCGCACACACACCACACGATTTTGATATTTCGATTCTTATTCATGCTGCAAAGATACTGATAAAATCGCTAAAAGCCAAGGTATGTAATAAGATAATAATAGAATAAGGCACGCCAGCGTAACATATCAGTAACACTTTTACGCCATTTCATCGAAAATATACCTTACTTTTGCAAGCAGACTGATAATAGCCGACAAAGAACGTTAAAAACATTACAATATGAAGAAAGTATTATTCATTGCATGGATGGCATTGACACATGCCTGCATGCTACAAGCCCAAGGTGTCAATGTATTCGATGAATCGTCCATCGGCATGGGCGACTCCATCGACCAAGAGAAGTATCAGGTCATTTACAATCTCGAGTATGCCTACAATCGCAAGAGCGAGAAGCATGGCTCCAACACTAACCGCATCAAGGAGCAGATGCTGCTACAAATAGGCAACCACTATTCGGCTTTCTACAGCTACCCCATCTTCCAGAGAGATTCTCTCATCAGCAGTAACATGCAGAAAGGCATCGACAGCAACTTCTCTGGTAACGCCGGCACCGTCAACTGGAAGCTATACAAGAACTATCCCCAACAAGGCAAGACGGCCTATCTCGACTTCTTTGCCGCCGACCGCTACTTGTGCATAGAGCCCATCGAGAACATCGACTGGCAACCCACCGACAGCACCGACACCATCTGTGGCTATCCATGCCATCAGGCCGTGGCTACATTCAAGGGTAGGACCTGGACCGCATGGTACGCAGAGGACATTCCTCTGGACAACGGTCCTTGGAAACTCGGTGGACTGCCCGGTCTGATACTCAAGGCTTACGACAAGGATGGCGACTATACCTTTACTGCCATCGGACTGAAGAAGGGCAACATCGCCACACCTATATATTATAAAGGCAAGACTTTCGAGCCTATCGACCGCAAGCAGCTCACTGCAATATACAAGAAATATTGTGCCGACCCCATCGGTTACCTTCTGCAAGATGCCAAGTATGCCAACATAACGATAAAAGACAGCAAGGGCAATCGCATGCTCCATTCCAAGCAAGCTGAGCCGTTCAATCCGATAGAACGATAAAAGAACAAAATATTAACGGTAAGTTTACCATCCAAAACTATCAAAAAGCTATAACTACAGTCTTTTTTTGAAAAGTGATATTTATTTATTACTTTTGCCAGCAAAACAACATTAAACAAGAACAAAGTATGAAGAGACTTACATGGATTTTAGCAGCAATCCTTGCCTGTGGCAATATGGTGGCAACAGCCCAAACGAGAACTATCGTATCCATAAACGGAGCCAAGGGCGGAGATTTAGAATGTATCGACAGCACCAAGTATCGCATCACCTACGAAGGGAAATGGGTAAACAACCCCTCCATCAAGCCATACATCTATACGGAAAGTGAGATGCGGCTCGACATTGGCAATAAGGCAACCTGCTTCTACGACAGGACGAAACAACTGAAAGACTCGCTGATGAGAGCGAAAGCCAAGACTGGCGACTTCGACTTCTCCAGCCTTCCCAAGGGAGGTCGCTTTCCATTTTCTTATTACAAGAACTATCCTACCACCGGCCAATCCACCCACATAGAATCCGTGGGCATGGAGAACTATAAGTGCACGGAAAACATAGAGATACCCAACTGGCAACTCGTGGCCGACAGCACGGCCGACATCATAGGATACCACTGTCTGTTGGCCAAAACAAAATTCAAGGGCAGGACTTGGTACGCATGGTATGCAGAAGACATCCCGATGCAAGAGGGTCCTTGGAAACTTTGCGGACTGCCAGGCCTGATACTGAAGGCATGCGATGAGAACCGCGAATATGAATTTACAGCCATCGGCATGAGCACTACCAAGAATGCAGAACCGATAACCATTGGCAAGGAAAAAAGAGAAGAAATCAGTCAAAAGGAACTTAGGAAAGTCAAGGAGAAGTTTACGCCAGGCATGATGTTGGAAGGTCTTTCCACCAAGGTTGTAGCAATGAAAGACCAGAACGGCAACGACGTGGACATCAAGAAGTTTATGAATAAGAAAAACGTCTTCAACCCCATAGAACGAGACTAACCCCCTGTTAATAAAACAATAATACTCTAAGATGGCGGTGATAATATCTCCGAAATATCATTTTTTGGCCATAAGTGAAGAAGGTAATACCTTTGCCATTGCTAAACAGAAAAGAGAACAATAGATTATGAAAAGAATTGTTGCTGCTTTCATCACTATGTTATGGTTGCTTGCCGTACCGACGACGTTGCAAGCACAGACCGAAATAAGCGGCTATGTGGAAGACTCGCTCTCGCATAACCGCTTGCCCAATGTTTCCATCACCTTGCTGCGCAACGGAAAGCCCCTGAAGTTTACCCGAAGCAAGGCCGATGGTTCGTTTACGCTCTCGGTCGATGAAAGGCATGTGGCGGATATGCTGCAAGCCACGTGCATGGGCTACAAGAAGACAAAAACACCGGTTTCATCGCCCAAAGAAACCATTATCAGCATGCCTTCCACCGCATTCGTTCTCAAAGAGGTGCAGGTGAAAGGCTCACGCATCACAGGCCGCGACACCGTATCGTTCGATCTGACACGTTTTGCCGACGCACGAGACAACTCACTCAAAGATGTGCTGAAGAAGCTGCCCGGTGTAGACGTGGCCAAGAATGGGCAAATCAACTATAACGGCAAGCCCATCAATCGCTTTACTGTGGAAGGGCTCGACCTGACGGGTGGCAAGTACAATCAACTGGAGGAGAACATCAAGGCCAAAGACGTAAAAAAGGCCGAAGTCATCGAGCACGACCAGCCCATCAAAGCCTTGCAGAACAAGACCTACACCGACAACATTGCCATGAACATCGCCCTCAAGGACAGTGCTCGCGACAGACTGATGCCTACCATCAAACCGTATCTATTGATAGGCAACCACACCTATGTGGGTGGCGAGGCGATCCTGATGCAGATAGGTAAGAAAAGGCAGATGATGTACGACGCTGCTTACGACCGCACCGGCAAAGACCTAAGCGGCAGTCTCGACGAACTGGCCTCGTACAGCAACCGGCTGTCGGCTGCTTCGCTTCCCGCATGGCTCTCGGCACCAACCCTCGAAGCTCCCATCGACGAAGAACGATTGCGCTTCAACACCTCACAAAAGTATTCAGTCAACCACATCTCGAAGAACAAGCAGGATGCCGAGACCCGACTCGAAGCCAGCTACGTGCGCTCACTCGTCAGACAAAACCGAGAGAACACTTCCATATATGACCTTGGAGGCGAGGAACCCGTGACAACCACAGAGCAAACTCGCAAGACCATGAAGAGCGACATCCTGAACCTGGAATGGGAAAACAAGCTCAACCAAGCCACCCACTATGGCAACGAGCATTTCAGCCTGAATGCCCAACAGACCGATGGTCTGTCGGCCATCGACCAATCGCTCACCCAGCGCATACGCATACCTCAGCTCAACATCGAAGGTAGCCTCTACCGACTCTTCGTATGGAAGAAAAGCCAACTGGCGTGGCGCTCGGTAGCCGACTACCATCATGGCGTGGCCGACCTATATGTGAACGACGAACGCAGCCGCCTGCGCACCAACCTATGGCATACTGCCCATGCCGTGGAATGGCAGAAGAATAGATTTCACTGGAGCCAACGCTACCAAGCCAGCATCGACTTCAAGGACATCATCGTGGGCAACCAAACCTCCAACGACAAGATGAGCCACAACATGGACATCTGCGCCAAGCTGACCCCTTTCTGGCAATACAAGACTGGCGACCTGAGGATGTACTTCTCGCCCACCTTCATCTGGGAGCGATTCACCAGACAGCAAAAGACACTCCTCACCGCATCGCCATTTGTATATCTCAACAAGAAAATAGACTTCCGCAGAGAACTGACTTTCTACACGGGTTACAACACCTCGACAGGCAGCCCCACCACCTATGCCATAGACCAATATCGCCGAAGTTATCGCTCTTGGTACACTTCTGCCGACATCGTTCCCATCAACCGTTCGCTATATGGCAAACTGAGCTACGACTACAAGCGACCCATCACCGAGACCTTCTTCAGTGCCTCGATCAACGCCAGCCGATACTGGCAAAACACCGCATCAGACCTTCGCATCGTAGACGGCAACTATTACACCGCCATCTATAGGCAGAACAGCAAGAGCGACAACCTCGGTGCCTCGCTATACGTATCGAAGGGTATCTACGACTGGCACCTGAAGACCCGCCTCAAGGCCGAATACAACTATGGCAAAGGCACACAGTATACCAGCCATCAGGCCATCGACTACACCAACCAGACCTATACGTTGACGCCCTCCATCGACTTCTCGCCCTCATGGTGCCAGTTCAGCTACGAGGGAGAGTTCACAATACTTAACACCCAACGAACAAAAGCAGCGAATTCATCGCTCTTCAACTGGCATCAAGAGCTTTCCGCCACCGCTACCATCCATAACATCGACCTTACCTTCTCGCTCGTGCATTATCGCAACGAACTGCAAGATGGCAACAAGATAAACTGCCTATTGGGCGACGCCTCGGCCGTATGGCGTATCAAAAAGCTCCGCCTTCAGGCAGAGCTTCGCAATATATTCAACAAGAAGAGTTATGCCGAGACTACATACAGCGGCGTTAGCACTCTGACAAATAGTTATGAGTTGCGCCCGCGCGAGCTAATGCTTACCGCCCAATATGCCTTCTAACGGCATTCATACTGTATTATAACCGCATGCTAATATTATTCGTCGCTATAGGGGGCTACTCGAAAAGGAGCTATATCATGTTTTACACCTACACGGCATGCTCGTTTTGATCGGCCTGGATACCGAAGTACTCGTTTAGTTCGGCGATGGCCTCGCCGCCATTGTTGGGCAGGTCCTTGATGAGCCTGCCTTTCTCCAGAAGCAAGATACGGGAAGAGATATCTGCCACAAAATTGAGGTTGTGACTCGAAATAACAACCGTAGTACCCTGCTCTGTGCATGCCTGATGTATCAAACGGGCGATGTTCATCTGCGAGGAAGGGTCCAGATAGTTGAACGGTTCATCGAGCAAAAGAACCTTGGGGTTGATCACCATTGCGCCAATGATTCCTACCTTCTGACGGTTTCCCTGCGAGAAATCACGCAAATACTTCTTTGTTCCCATGATTTCACCGTGCATAAACGTCTCAAACGGTGCCAGGCGTTCCTTCATCGTATCGCCGTCAATGCCATACACATCACCTATAAACGAGAAATACTCCTCGGGAGTAAGGAAGTCAACCAAGAAGCGTCCGTCAATATAGCTGCCCGTATAGGTTTTCCATTCTTCCGACTCGTTGACCTTCTTTCCCTCACTCTCCACAAAGCCATCGTCTGCCTTTATCAAGTCGAGGACAAGGCGCAGCAAGGTGGTCTTTCCAGCTCCGTTGTTACCTACCAATCCCACTAATTCGCCCTGGGCAATGTCGAGGTTTTCTATATCCAGCACCGTTGTGCCATTATATATTTTCTTGAGATTCTGTATCTTAATCATTTTGCTGTACACTTTTTAATCGTTGAACATAAAACTTCGCTTAATTCTCCATATATTTCTCTATGCGCTCATAGCGCCTGCGATCGTACAAGGCAGCCACACAGGCTATCACCTTGTGATGAACCAACAAGCTGGCAACAGCCAAAGCCACACTGACGAGACACCACACCTCGGCACCCCACAGATAATACACACCCGCCATAAGCCCTAAAGGCACCAAGAATGCGATACCATAGAGATTGATTTTCATGTTGGCACCCTGCATATTGAACATCGAGTTGGAAAATATTTCCAGTCGTGAAGAGAAAAGGCAAGTCGGCAGATTGGAAAGGTTGACAAACACAGCCATACCCATGGCACCCAACAAAGTGAACACCGTTATCTCGGGAGAAAGAAAGACGAACACCAAACAGGCAATCGTCATCACACCGCTGATTGTCAGATAGAAATAGAAGCAATTACGCAAGAGTTGCTCCACCTTTACAGGCTTCGTCTGCAAACCCTGGAAGAAGTTGGCCTCTATGCCAAAAGTCCACTGCGACAACACAACTGAAGGAAGCAACACTGCTCCAACGACATATACTATCAGAGAAACTTTAGTACCAGTTTTACCATCGTCCATAGCTACCATCAACAAGGAATCGAGGAAGAAGATAATCACCATGAGAAGCACCATGTTGCGCACACGCTTGGCACGAAGCAGCCCGATGTACTGCAACCTGTAGAGCGTCGTCTTGCCAAGACTTCTGAAACGTGAAGCCTTTTGCTTGTTCTCGTTATAAATCTTCAGGTTATAAAGGTAGAAAAGCAATCCGGCAGCTATGAGCACAGCCCATACCGCCATGCCAATGTTAATCAATACTCCCGGCATCCAGGAGAAGCACACAAGATAAACAGTAAGGACCGCACCCATGCCTATCCACCCCAAGACCAAGGGCCAACGCAACATCCAGTCGGTTGTTTTACAATAGCAAGTGACATAAATACCATTGATAAAAGAGAAAGCCTGCATCAGCAGGTAGCCAGCTATTGCCTGAGGTACGCTAAGCAACCAGAAAAACAAGGGGAGCATGAGCACAGGCATGACATAATTCCAGAAATTGGCAAGGTTGGTGAGCAGCAGGAAGCGGTTCCACACCTTCTCGGGCACGGGGCGCGACTTCAGATAATCGTCCATGGCTGTGCTGTCGCGCTTCATCACCACCTTCAAGATGATATCTGGCACCAACATGACCAACACCAAGATGGAGCAAAGTGCTGTAGGCGCTCCGTCCTCGAAAAGTTCCTCGCCATCAAGGGTGCTCCCGAAATAAAAGCCCAAGCCCATCATCACATAGACAAAAATGAGGTAACCACCCACAATAGCATCCTTCCATGTGAAGAAGCGACGTTGCTGAAGCCACCATAGTCTAAACAATAATCGTAACATATATCTGTGTTGTTAAGGGTTTATGGGCGCAAAGATAAGCAAAAAGTGCTAAAAGTCGTTTCTTTTTGGTGGAAATAACCTAAAAATAACCATCATTTTATTATCATTGAAACTTTGCTTACGATAGTAGAAAGGAAAATGAAGCCTCACGCCACACACATCCATAGGGGGCACTCAGAATCGCTGAAATGCAAAAAACATGTATGTGGCGTGAGGCTGAGCGTTCTCCAATCATGAGTTGTCAGTCGGATATTACCGGCAGGATATTGTCGTCATCGTCATAGAAGAGCGGAGCCACCTTCAGGCTGCGAAGCCAGGTGATACCGTTGGAAGGCACACAGTCGTGGTGGAACAGGTACCACTGTCCCTTGTACTCTGCGATACTGTGATGGGTTGTCCAGCCTACCACCGGCTCTAAAATCACACCTTTATAAGTAAAAGGACCATAGGGATTGTCGCCCACGGCATAACAGAGCAGATGGGTATCGCCCGTGGAATAGCTGAAGTAATACTTGCCCTTGTACTTGTGCATCCAACTGGCTTCAAAGAAGCGGTGAGGGTCGTCGGCTGTAAGCAATTTTCCGTCCTCGTCTACGATGAGTACTGCCTTAGGCATCTCGGCAAACTGTTGCACATCATCTGTCATCATCGCCACACGGGATGGCAGTGGGGCTTCCTTGCCTTTGGGCAGGTGCTCGTTCTTCAGCGCCTTGTTGTCCTTGTACCATTGCAGCTGTCCGCCCCAGATGCCACCAAAGTAGCAATATATCTTTCCGTCGTCGTCCTTGAACACGCAAGGGTCGATACTATAAGACTTGCGGATAGGGTCTGCGTTAGGAACAAATGGGCCTTCTGGTTTATCTGCCACAGCCACACCGAGATGGAACACACCATTGTAATCCTTTGCCGAGAAGATGAGATAATACTTACCATCCTTCTCCACCACATCGTTGTCCCACATCTGCTTCTCCGCCCAAGGCACATCCTTCACATCGAGAATCACCCCATGGTCGGTCACCTCGCCTTGCATCACGTCGTCGAGCGAAAGCACGTGATAGTCTTTCATCTGGAAGTGTCCGCCATCATCGTCAAAGCACTCACCGCTGTCCCAGTCGTGAGACGGATAAATATACAGGCGTCCGTTAAACACGTTGGCAGAAGGGTCTGCCATATAATCTTTTGGAAATAAATATCTTGCTTTCATCGTTGTTTGTTGTTTATAAAGTAACCATAATCCTATTCGAATAATTTTACGATATCTTTGACTATAGGCTTTGCCTGATAGTTGCGGTCGAAGAGCAGAGGGTAATTGGTCCTTCCCTTCACAGGCCAGTCGTTGAGCCAAGAGTGCCCATCATCGACACCCCAGAATGTGACACGGCTGATAACATCCTTATGACGCTCTATTATCTTAAAGAGGTCGAGGTAACGCTGGTTGAAAAGTTTCTGCGCTTTCTTGTCCAATCCCTTCTCATACGGATTGTACTTCTTCATCAATTCAAACTTCTGGCTGATTTCCGCGCCACTGAATCCATCAGGGTTAGGGAGCATGTTCACATCCAGCTCTGTCATCATCACCTTCACGCCCTCAGCCGCAAAAGCCTCGATGCTCTTCTCGTACTCTGCATAGTCTGGATAATTATATCCGTTGTGACTTTGCATGCCAATGGCATCTATCCTGAGTCCCTTAGCTTTCAAGTTGCGGATAATCTTGCAATAAGTTTCACGTTTAGCAGGCTTCGCCATGGAATAATCATTGATGTAAAGCTCTACATTAGGGTCTGCCTCATGGGCGAACTGGAATGCCAACTCGATATATTCAGGTCCTATAATCTTATAATATAGGGATTTGCGATAGCTACCATCATCCTCGATAGCCTCATTCACCACATCCCATCCCTTCACTCTACCTTTGTAATGAGTCACTACGGTCATGATGTGGTTGTACATACGACCGATGAGCACCTCACGGCTCACCAAGTTGCCCTTTTCATCGGTAAACATCCACTTAGGTGGTTGTGAGTGCCATACCAAGCAATGACCTATCAAAGTCTTGCCGTTCTTTTCCGCCCAGTCGGCGAGTTTGTCGCCATCGGTGAAATCAAAGCGATTCACCTCAGGATGGTTCACCTCGCCCTTCATGCAGTTCTCTGCCACCACTTGGTTGAACTGAGCCTTGACCAAAGCCTCAGCCTGCGGGTCTTCACCTGCAGGCAGGTTACGGTCTACTGCCGCTCCTATCAGGAAATATTTTCCCATCGCATCCTTCAAAGTGAGTTCGCTACTTGTCTTTTGCGCCCCTGCAGAAACTGCCAACAAAACGCCTGCTGCCAATGTCATGATTTTCTTCATATCGTTCTTTTTTCGTTTTTGTTATTTACTGTCCTAACGGCTACGCCCCTTGATGGCGAGCTTCTATCTTCCTGTTGATATCGTCGATTACCTCGTCGCTCAACTCATATTTAGAGATGATAAACATCGCCAAGAGGAGCAACAGGGCTGGAATGATGCAAACCAGCCACCTGATGCCTTCCTGCGCCAAAGCCGACTGCTGTTCCAAGTCGTTCATGAAGTAGGCACCTGCCGCATTGCCTACCGACATCATGGCAAAAGCTGTGATGAAGAACAGAGCCACGACACGCAACGGACGATTGTGGAAGAATTCCGTCCACAAATCGCTCACCTTCACTTTCTTGGTCTCGCTCTCGCCCATCACCACGCGTTCCTTGGTCTGTGTAAAACAGAACACGAGCAAGGCAAAACCCACCAAAGCATAAATGAGCATCGCAATAAACCAGGCATTGCTATCGGTAGGAAGAGCATTAGACTGCTGGGCTGCGGCAGCCTGATAGCCCGTCCACGCCAATACGGCTCCAGGCACTACACCTCCCAAAGCCATACCTGCCTTGTAGAAGATGCCAGTCAGCGCATTCACTATACCTGCTATGCGCTTTCCACTGGTAAACTCGGCATAAGAAATGACCTCTGGAATCAATGCCCACATATAGCCTGTAGCTACGATGACTCCTGTAGATTTGACAAACTGGGCTATGTACACCAACGTGATATGTTCCTTCACGGGTCCCATCTTGCTGATGGCGTAAAGCATAAGCATGCCTATGATGGCTACCGTGAGAAAGATGTAGAACATATTTTTCTTGCCCACCTTGCGCTTGATGGCAGGCACTAAGGGCATGAAGATAAACGAGGGCAACGAGCCTAAGCCCATAAAGAGAGCCATCTCGGTGGGCAAATCCTTGGCTGCTGCCAAGATGGCGACCAAGATAGGCACGCCTGCGGAGACACAGAGACCTCCTACATTCGCCATAAACATACGGACAGATGTCAAAATGGTGATTTCATCGGTGTCACGAGTCAAAGACGAGTTCAAGGCTCCGTATGGTACATTAATCAATGTATAGAGCATCGAAAGCCCCACATAGGTTACATAGGCATAGACGAGCTTGACGGTCTCGGTCTGTCCCTCCAGCCCGTTCCAGAAACAGAGGATAGCCAACACGGTGAGAGGCAATCCTGCAAGGACAAGGTAGGAACGGTATTTTCCCCAGCGCGGATTATGCTTGTCGACATAGGTTCCCACCAAGGGATCCCATAGCACATCTACCAGGCGCACCACCAGGAACATGGTGGCAGCCACACCAGGATTGAGTCCGTAGATATCTGTATAGAAAAAAAGCAGATACATACAGATAGTTTGATAAATCAGGTTTTGCGCCAAGTCGCCAGAACCGAAGCCAATACGCTGCAGCCAACTCAACTTGTAGAATCCTTTGGACTCCTGCAATTCAACAGTTTGTTTCATCTTTGTCGTTATTAGGGTTTTGTTCTTTATGGTGCAAAAGTACTAAAAACACTCGACAGACTGCCTATAAATTAGTCGCAGTAACATTATAATTTGTCTCATTATTTGTTTCGTTCACTATTTTTTCTTACTTTTGCGACAAATAACAACCTAAAAGCGCCTAACATGATACTAAACATGAAACATATCCGATCTTGTGCAACAACGTTGCTCGTCGCCCTGATTTCTCTTTTCATCTGGGCGGACAACGGTGAGCTGTATACATCGGACAAACTCTCAAGTTCGCTCATCAACTGCATCGTGCAAGACAAGTATGGCTATATATGGATAGGTACCGAGTATGGACTGAACAAGTTTGACGGCTATCGATTCACCACCTACTTCCATGATGCCAAAGATTCCACGTCCATCAACAACAACACGATTTCCAGTTTTTTGGTAGACAAGGAGGGGAACCTATGGGTGGGCAGCGCCAAAGGACTCATGCGCTATGACTATGAGAAAAACAACTTCAAACGCTATCATTTTGCCAGTGGCAGGCAACCGCGCATCTACTCCATCATAGAAAGTCCCAAGGGCGACGTGCTGATAGGAACAGCTGGCTACGGCCTGTATCGAGCCAACAAGGAGCACCACACCATCACCTTGACTCCACTCTCGGCAGAAAAAGATTCCAACATCTTCTTCACACATATTTATTACGACAAGCACAAGTATCTGTGGCAGAGCAGCCACCTTTCCACATTCTGCCGATTTTCGCTGCAGGGCAACAAAGCCACGTGCCGCAACTTCAAGTCGCCCTGCGGAGCTCCTGTTGCCTTTATGCAGCACCGCCCCAACACATTGCTCATCGTCTGTATGTATGGAATCCTGTATTACGACTACACGACAGCAAAGATAGCCGATGCCGGATACGACTTTGGCTCTTTCGCATCAAACACAACCATCAACAACGCTACATTCGACCGCGAGGGAAATCTCTACTTAGGCACCTCAGAGCATGGAGTGCTCATCATCAGAAAAGGCTGCGGAAAAGTGGAACAATTAGAAAGCACCAACAGCAACTTCGACTTGAGTTCGGCTTTTGTCCATGACGTGATGGAAGACAGGACTGGCAATCTGTGGGTGGGATGCTACAAGAAAGGCCTCTACCTCATCAACCAGCGCAAACAGGCTTTCAACACCTGGAGCTTCTCGGCACAGAAATACATCATAGGCAGTAGTGTGTCGTCGATAGCTCCCGGCATGAGGGGCGAGACCTGGTGCACGGTGCAGAACAACGGCGTATACTGCTTCGATCGCTCGGGAAAAATCATAGCCCATCCTCACTCGCCCGCCGGAACCAGCATCATATACAAAGACAAGCAAGGACGCTTCTGGGTAGGCAACGGAAATGCCCTGTACAGCTACAATCCCTATACAGGCAGCTACCAACAGAAGCTTAATTTCGCAAGTGCAGGAATCTACTGCCTCACCGACGACAGCAAGGGCAATCTCTACATATCGGTATACAGCAAGGGCATCTATATATATAATGTAAAAACAAAAAAGGTGAAGATTCTCAATATGCGACAGCACAGCCCTCGGGGCGCACTTTGCAACGATTGGGTAAGATGCATGATGTTCGACAAGTCGGGGCGACTTTGGATAGGAACCTCCAACGGTGTATCGTGCCTGACAAGCGACGGAAGTTTCGAAAGCTTGGGATGGGACTGCCTTCTGAAAAACCACCTTATCAACAGTATTTGCGAGGGAGAGAAAGGAAGCATATATTTCGGCACCGACGAAGGGCTCTACTTCTACAATCCCCGAACCAACAAGGCCGAGCCTTTCCCCCATGCAGAAGTACTGAACGGAAAGTCTATCAACAACATTGTGAAAGACCACCAGGGCGACCTATGGCTGGGCACGACCATGGGCATTTGGCAATACAACAAGAAAAGCCAGCGTTTCATAGGGCACATCAACGGCAACGGACTTACCGCCAGGGAATATATCTTAGGAGCAGTCATGCACCTGAGCGACGACCTCATAGGATTCGGAACGGAAGACGGAATAACGACTTTCTATCCACAGAATGTAAAGTCGAACAAAATGAAATTGGGGAATGTATACCTCACCAACTTCATCGTCGACGGAAAGTCTATCAACTGCCTGTCCAACCATTTCGTCATCCCCTACACGCAAAATTCGTTCAGGATGGAGTTTTCGTTGCTCAACTATAAGAACACAGACAACATCAGTTACCAATACCGCATCAATGGCGGCATCTGGAACTCGACCAGCGAAGGCGTGAACGCTATATCGTTTACCAAACTGAACCCTGGCAAATATACCTTGGAGGTGAGGGCTGCCAGCAATGGAACCTATTCCAAGCAAGCCACCATCATTACCATCGTGGTGAAAGACCCCTGGTATGCTTCCGTGTGGGCATACATCGTTTACATCTTGGTTTTCGCAGCCTTGGCAACCTACTTCGTTCTTGCCTACGAGCGACGCCGCAAAGCCGATCTCGACGAGACAAAGATGCAGTTTCTCATCAATGCCACACACGACATTCGCTCGCCGCTCACCCTCATCATGGGGCCTCTCAACAAGCTCAAGAGCAAGATACAGGATGCCGAGAGCCAGCAAGACCTGCAAACCATCGACCGCAATGCCAAGCGACTATTACTGCTCGTCAACCAAATACTCGACGAACGAAAGATAGACAAGAACCAAATGCGCCTGCACTGTCAGAAGACCGACCTCGTCAGTTTTGTCAAAGGCATCAGCTCGCTCTTCAGCTTCAATGCCAAGGAACGAGGCATCAGCATCTGCCTGAGAACCGACGATACGCTGACCGAAGGCGAACCCTTATACACATGGATAGACCGCATCAACTTCGACAAAGTAATCAGCAACATACTGTCGAACGCCATGAAATATACCTTCAACGGGGGATATATTACTATCGAGCTCGGTCATAATAAGCGACAAGCCGTGATAAAAATAAGTGACACAGGAATTGGCTTCAAAGATGAGAAAACAGACAGACTGTTCGAACGCTTCTACCAGGGCAAGAACACCTGCGACCTGCACATAGAGGGAACGGGCATTGGGCTGAATCTGAGCCAGGCCATTGTGAAGATGCACGGAGGCTCCATCAAGGCGTACAACCGTACAGATGGAGTCAAAGGTGCATGTCTCGAAGTAACTCTTCCACTTGGCAAGGAACATTTGCGCCCAGAGGAGATTCTTGAGGAAGACTTGCTCAAGAACGAGAACACAGGCAAGAAGAAACAAGCCAGCAAGAACTTCAACATCCTCGTCGTGGACGATGACGCAGAAATTGCCCAGTACATCAAGAGCGAACTGAGCGATTGGTATAAATTCGACTATGCTCCCAACGGGAAAGAAGGGCTAAAGACACTGCTCACGGGCAAGTACGACTTGGTGGTAAGTGATGTGATGATGCCCGAGATGGACGGCATCACCATGCTGAAAAACATCAAGAGCAACCCCAACATCAGCGACATTCCCGTCATTCTGCTCACGTCGAAGAGCGAAGTGGACAACCGCCTGGAGGGACTGAAGCGAGGAGCAGATGCCTTCCTTGCCAAACCTTTCAATATGGAAGAACTTCACATCCTCATCGACAACCTGGTAGACAACGTGCGACGCCTTCGTGGCAAGTACACTGGAGCACAGGGACAAACCGAGAAGATAGAACAGATAGAGGTGAAAGGCAATAACGATGCCTTGATGGACCGCATCATGAAATGCATCAACGGCAATCTTGACAATCCCGATTTCAACGTAGAGAAACTCACCGAGGAAGTGGGAATCAGCCGTGCGCAGCTGCATCGCAAGATGAAAGAGATAGCAGGAGTTTCGACCGGTGAATTCATCAGAAATCTACGATTGGAGCAGGCCGCACGCCTCTTAGAGGAAGGAAAGATCAACATCACGCAGGTGGCTTACTCCGTAGGCTTCAATAACCAGACACACTTCTCCACTGTGTTTAAGAAGCACTTCGGAACAACACCTACCGAATATGCAGAAAGCAAAAGGAAACAATAACAACCCCAAAACAATTGAAAATATGAGAAAATACCTCATCACGCTCTACTTGCTGGCCATCGTTCTCTGCTCACAGGCGCAGAGCGACGGTTCACAGCTCTGGCTTGGCAACGCCCAACCCGCAGGTTGTAAGGTGAGTTGCAAGACAGAGAACAACGCCACCATCAACATTGCCAAGGAAGTACTCATTCAGAACTACCAAGGCAAGGAAGTAACCCTCAACCTGGATTCAAGCCTCAACTTGGGCGAAGGCTACTGCATTACAGAGTCTTCCATCACCGCAAACAACCCTATAGGCATCTTATACGGAGCCTACGAACTCATCCGCCTTCAGCGCACCGATGCTCTCTCCACACTTCCCAAGACTGAGAAGCCTGCCGTAGAACTACGCATTCTCAACCATTGGGACAACCTGGACGGAAGCATAGAGCGTGGCTATGCCGGCAAGAGCATCTGGAAATGGGAAGAGATAAAAGTGGGGAAAAACGGGAAAGGAGGCAGCATCAGCAAGAGTCTGCACGACAGAATCGTAGCCTACGCACGTGCCAATGCCTCCTTGGGCATCAACGGTTCGGTGCTCAACAACGTGAATGCATCGCCCAAAATGATGACAGACCTATATATCAACAAGGTGAAAGTCATCGCCAACATCCTGCGCCCTTACGGTATCCGTGTCTACCTCTCCATCAATTTCGCCTCGCCCATGGCTCTCGGCTACACCAAGAGTGCCGACCCTCTCGACAAGAAGGTTCAGCAGTGGTGGCAGAAGAAAGCCAAGGAAATCTATGCTGCCATCCCCGACTTCGGCGGTTTCCTTGTAAAAGCCAATTCCGAGGGACAGCCAGGACCTGGCGACTATCACCGTACTCATGCAGAAGGAGCCAATATGCTTGCCGATGCCTTGAAGCCATACGGTGGCATCGTGATGTGGAGAAGCTTTGTCTATGGAGCCAATCACAAGGGGGAAGACCGAGTGAAACAAGCTGTCAGCGAATTTAAGGACTTGGATGGCAAATTCCATGACAATGTCATCTTGCAATCCAAGAATGGTCCTCTCGACTTCCAACCTCGCGAGCCATACGCTCCTATCTTCGACAACATCCATCAGACCCCACAAATGGCAGAGCTGCAGATTACCCAGGAATACCTCGGTCAGTCCAAGCACCTTACCTATCTTGCCCCGATGTGGAAAGAGTTTTTCGGTTTTGTCAACCCAAGCAAGTTGAAGGGAATAGCAGGTGTTGCCAACATCGGAGACGATGCCAACTGGTGTGGGCATCCATTCTCACAAGCCAACTGGTATGCTTTTGGCCGGTTGGCATGGAATCCTTCGATCTCATCGGAAAGAATAGCCCATGAATGGCTCGTCCAAACCTACGGATGCAAGGACGAAAAATTCACCAAACCCGTGGAAATGATAATGATGACCTCACGTGAGGCATGCGTCAACTACATGATGCCACTCGGCTTGCACCATATCTTCAAGTTCGACCATCATTATGGTCCTGAGCCCGATGGATTCAAGGCTGAGTATCCCATAGAATGGTGCCCGGTATACTATCACAAGGCAGACAGCATTGGAATAGGCTTCGAACGCTCTTCAAAGGGGACAGGGGCTGTCAACCAATATCCTGAACCTTACCGCAGCATGTACGATGACCTCAGCACTTGCCCCGAAGAATATCTTTTGTGGTTCCACCATGTGCCTTGGACCTACCGCCTGCAGTCGGGCAGCACCCTGTGGCAAGAACTCTGCATGAGGTACGACATGGGCGTTGCCATGGTGGAGGTGTATCGCGACTACTGGCACACCCAAGCCAAGAGATTCATGCGCGGACACGAGCAGGAATGGCAACACACCGACTCACTGTTGCAGGTACAGCTCAGCAATGCCAAGGAATGGCGAGACACCTGTCTGCGCTACTTCCAGACATTCTCCAAACAGCCTATCGTAGAAGAATAAAAAAACATTCTCTCAACAGAAAGCCAATAAGACTACACCCATAACAAACAATTACCTGCACATGAAAAAGATATTTCTAACATTGAGCCTTCTTTTGGCTTGCAGCCTCGGCACATGGGCTACTGTAAGACTGCAGAAGCAAGGAACAGCCACACAACTTACTGTCAACGGCAAACCCATGCTCCTGCTGGCAGGCGAACTGAGCAACTCGGCAGCCACCAGCCCCGCCGACATCATACAGGCTTTCAAAAACATCAAAAGGACAAACGCCAACACAGTCTTCGTTCCTGCCTACTGGGAATTGATGGAACCCACCGAGGGAAAATACGACTTTGCTCTCGTCGACAGCGTCATCAGCCAAGCCCGGAAGCAAGAACTAAAGATAGTCTTCCTGTGGTTTGGAGCCTGGAAAAACTCAATGAGTTGCTATGCCCCGCTATGGGTGAAGGAGAACACCAAACGTTTTCCGCGGGCTCTTACCAGCCAAGGCAAGCCGTTGGAAATAGTCTCAGCCTTCGACCCCAACATACTGCAAGCCGACAAACGGGCTTTCTGCCAGTTGATGCAGCACATCAAAGAGGTGGACAGCAAAGAAAATACTGTCATCATGATGCAAGTAGAGAACGAGATAGGCATGCTTGAGGCGGCACGCGACCATTCGTCTTTGGCAGAGAAAGCTTACCAACAGCAAGTACCAGCCAAACTCATCAAAGCCTTGAAGCTCAACAAGAAGGGCACCTGGGCCGAGGTCTTTGGCACCGACTGCTATGCCGAGGAGAAGTTTCAGGCTTATCACTATGCCCAATATGTAGAACAGTTGGTCTCGGCAGGCAAGGCCATCTACCATCTGCCGATGTATGTCAACGCAGCCATGAACAGCCGAGGCAGGAAACCAGGCGAATATCCATCAGCCGGTCCTCTGGCACACCTTATTAATATATGGAAGTGCGCCGCCCCCCATATTGACATCTACGCCCCCGACATTTATGATACAGGCTATAAAGACTGGGTGGCTCAATACAAGCGTGCAGACAATCCTTTCTTTACTCCCGAGGTACGATGCGATAAGAACAGCGGTGTGAAAGCACTCTATACCTTTGGCGAGGTGGATGCCATCAGCTTCAGCCCTTTTGCCTTCGACCAGGCCGACTATCGAACCCAAAAAGAGATAAGAAAAGCATACCAAATGCTGAGTGAACTTTCACCCCTGCTGCTCCAGCACCAAGGCAAAGGCAAGACATGGGGACTGCTCTTCGACCAACAGGACAAAGAGCGCATCATCATCGATGACGACATCGTGCTGACCTGCCGCCACAACTTCACTCTCCCATGGGATCCACGCGCCACAAACGGAACACCATGGCCTGAAGGAGGAGGCATGATACTTCGGTTGGCTCCTTACGAATACCTCATTGCAGGCAATGGCATCGTGGTGAACTTTATGAAACAGTCGGAACAACGACAAACCGAAGAAAAGAAACTCGGTGAAGACGGTTTTGCCGACCAAGGCAAGATGGTTAACGCCCCAACCGTCAGATCCCGGTTTCAGGGCAAGCGCATAGGCATAGGATACATCAATCAGGTTCGCATAAGCAAAGAAGGAAAACCTATCTTCATCCGCCGTGACAACGGCGACCAAGACCATCAAGGACGACACGCCCGCATTTCGTGTGGAGAATACAGGATTTTACACGTAAAACTATACGAATATTAAGCAAAAGAACAAGATGAAACATTAACAAACACCGATGAAACATATAATAATAGCCCCAAATAGATAAATACCTATCTTTGCAGAAGAATTATATCAAAAACCCATAATTAAAACCAAATCATCATGAAACATGTAGATTACACTATGAAGTGTCTCGTCTTGCTATTGATGTTCTTAGTCTTCCCAATTGGGGGGGCATTTGCACAAGGCAATTCCATAAAAGGCACAATTCTCGGAGATGACGGTCCTGTCATCGGAGCAACAATCCGTGTGAAAGGTTCACCCAATGTGGCAGCAGTAAGCGACCTTGACGGTAACTTTACCATCAAGGCAGCCAAGGGATCGACCTTGCTGATTTCTTATTTAGGTTACAAAGACAAAGAAGTAAAGGTGACGAACGGGCACATGGAGATTACTCTCGTGCCAGATGCTCAGGCTTTGAGCGAAGTTGTAGTGGTGGGGTACGGACAGATGAAACGTGCCGACCTCACAGGTTCCGTGGCTTCAGTCGGAGAAAAAGCCATCGAGAAATCTGTGGCTACATCTATCGACCAGGTACTTCAAGGTCGTGCTGCCGGTGTGCAAATCCAAGCCAACACCGGTACACCAGGTGGTAGCAACACGATTCGCATTCGTGGTACGAACTCTCTCAATGCAACTTCACAACCTATCTTCGTCATCGATGGTGTCATCATCGACTCATCTGGCGGCGACGATGGAAACTCCAACCCTCTTTCCCTCATCAACCCATCGGACATTGTGAGCATGGACATCTTAAAGGATGCCTCTGCTACCGCTATCTATGGCTCTCGCGCATCCAATGGTGTCATCATGATTACCACCAAGCGTGGTCAGAGTGGCGAGGCAAACATCACATACGACGGTTATGTAGGTTGGCAGGCAATGCCCGGCAAGCTTGACGTGATGAACCTTCAGGAATATGCTACACATTACAAAGACATCAGCGATGCCAACATCAAGCCAGCTTCCAGCCTCTGGGTTCGTGGCGACTTGATGGGCGAAGGCACCGACTGGCAAGACGAGCTGTACCGCAAGGCTCTCATGACCAGCCACAACGTGAGCATGAGTGGTGGTAACAAGGATATCACCTATGCCATCAGCGCAGGTTATCTTGATCAGGATGGTATTGCCATCGGATCTGGCTTCAAGCGCCAAACCTTGCGTGGCAATATCGACGCACAAATCAAGAAGTGGCTCAAGGGTGGCATCAACTTCTCGCTCGCCGACAGTAAGCAGCAGACGTCTTCCACCTATAATATTATCATGACAGCGCTCACATCCCAGCCATCCGTAGCCGTTCGCAACACCGAGGGTGGTTACGATGGTCCAGACGACCAGTGGATGCCAGACAACCCCGTGGCTCTTGCTGAGATTACCGACAATCACAACAAAAAGACCAACTTCCGCGTAAACACTTACTTAGAGGCAACGCTTATCAAGGGATTGACCTTCAAAACCGAGCTTTCGGCTGATTACAATTTCAACAACTACTATTATTATCAGCCAGATTACCAATTTGGCGTGAAGACCAACGATGTACGTACAGGCAAGTGGACCAAGACCAACTCTAAGTACTGGTCATGGCGTAACATCTTGACCTATGCCAACACCTTTGGCAAGCACAACATGAACGTGATGGTAGGTCAGGAAATGAGCCACAACCACTGGGAGACCCAGGTAGGTAGTACTACAGGCTATCTTTCCAACAGCGCCACCGACATATCGGCAGGTAGCTATGCAGACAGCCGTGCCACAGGTTATCAGAACAACAACGCCTTGTTCTCTTACTTCGGTCGCGCCTTCTATAGTTTCGACGACCGCTATCTCGTGACAGCAACTCTCCGCCGCGATGGTAGTTCGAAGTTTGCCGAAGGCCATCGCTGGGGTTGGTTCCCATCAGCAGCCTTGGCTTGGCGTGCCAGCAATGAAGCTTTCTTGAAGGACAACAAGGTCATCAGCAACTTGAAGCTCCGCCTCGGTTGGGGTGCCACAGGTAACCAGAATGTAGAGGACTGGGCTTACACCGCCCTTCTCGCTACCTATACCACTCCTTGGGGCGTAGGTGTATTGAATGCCAACAACGCCAACCCTAACTTGAAGTGGGAGACCACCTACTCCACCAACGTGGGTATCGACCTCAGCCTCTTCAACGGTCGCATTGAGTTCATCGCCGACTGGTACTACAAGAAGACCAAGGACTTGCTCCTCAAGCTCGACCTTCCTGCCTTCTTGGGTTCAGGCGCAGGTTCAGGCTATGGTGTAGCCAGCAACCCATGGGGTAACATCGGTAGCTTACGCAACACAGGTGTCGAGTTCACCTTGAACACCGACAACATCGAGAGCAAAGGATTCTCTTGGCGCACCAATGCCGTGCTCTCCCTGAACCGCAACAAGGTGGTATCGCTCGATACCGCTACAGGTACCCTGCCAAAGACTTTGCAGATTGGTTCAGAGACAGCTACCGTTACCAACACCATCGTAGGCCAGCCTATCGGACAGTTCTGGGGCTACAAGGTAATCGGTCGTTTCGACAAGCCTGAGGACTTCTACTATAAAGACAAGGATGGCAATGTGAAACAGGTAGCCATCCCTGAGGGAAGTAAGATTGCACAGAGCGGAACATGGATTGGTGACTATATCTTCGAAGATATCAATGGCGATGGTGTCATCAACAACGATGACCAAACCTTCATAGGAAACCCTGAGCCTAAGTTCACATGGGGACTCGGCAATACATTCTCTTACAAGGGCATCGACTTAACCATCCAGTTCAGTGGTTCCTACGGCAACAAGGTACTCAACTATGGTCGCCGCAGTTTGGAAGTTTCCGGTTCTACCTCCAACTTGTTGAGAACCGTTCTCGACTACGCACGAGTAGAAAAGATCGACCCAGACGGACCAGACGATTACCGTAACTATCACGTGACGAACCCAGAGACCATCCAGCCTCGCCTCTACACCGCCAGCGGAAGCAATGCCAACGCCCGTGTAAGCGATGCATACGTGGAAGATGGCTCTTACATCCGTTTGCAGAACATCTCTCTTTCTTATACCTTGCCACGTACCTGGCTCAAGCACATTTACCTGACCAACGTGAAGGTATATTGCAACCTCCAGAACGTACATACCTGGAGCAAGTACAAGGGATATGATCCTGAGGTAGGTAGTCTTTGGGGCAATGCACTGATGAATGGTATCGACTATGGTCGTTATCCATCACCACGCATCTACACCTTCGGGTTAAACGTTACATTTTAATGACAAAAAGGAGACTAACAATATGAAAAAGATATTATTATATACAGCAGCTTTGGCAGGAATCCTTTCGTTCAGCAGCTGCGTGGAGGACTTCCTCAGCCAGAAGAACTCTTATCAGTTGGGGCCAGACAACTACTTCGACTCTGACGAAGCAGTAGCGACAGCCACTTACCCACTCTACAACTACGTGTGGTACGACTTCAACGACAAGTTCTATTATGGTATGGGTGACGGACGTGCCAACAACATCACGGCACAGTGGTCAGATTACATCTACCCTTACACCAACTTCACCGAGACCTCGCTCTCACAGGGCTTGACACA
>DJOI01000015.1 GCA_002439605.1 Candidatus Segatella mututuai
ACTCTTCACCACACAGAGAAAAAGTATATATATATAATAAGGTGTGTGAGGCGATGGCCTTACCATCCAATATTTGTCAACCTGATTTTAGCATTAGAAAACTTGCAGAAATCATTGGCTATTCATACCCTAAGGTATCGAAATCGATTAACGATTTATATGGTAATAATTTCAATGCCTTGCTGAACGATTTTCGTATAAAGGAAGCTTGTCGCAGACTCAATGACGAGAAATACAAATTGTTCACAATAGAGGCTATTGCTGTTGGTCTGGGGTTCAAGAGTCGCACGGCATTTGTGGCCATATTCAAGCGGATAACTGGCCTTACACCTTCTGAATATCATAAAACAGTTTTTCAAAATATGAATGGTAACATAAGTCGTTCTGATGTTTAAATGGCGCAATATCTGTCGAAATGTGTCTATATTTGCAAATAAAGACGCATTACGACAGAACGAGCCCCTATGTTTTGCTCAAAATGTATACCTTTGCACTCGGTAATGATAAGATTGCTGGTTGCCAAGGTTTTATTAGGACTCTGCTGAGGCAACCAGAGATAACAAAAAGAGTCCTAATACATTTTGCATGATGAAAACCAAAATTTTACTCTTAAGTTTGTTTTTGGCGATTGCTGTTTCTTTTCCACAAGGACTATTCGCGCAGAAGACAGTCCTTACATTAAACGGAATTCCGGAAAAGACAATCAAGGCAAATGGAAAAGTATTGCCCAGGACATTAGCCTTGAAAAAAAGAGACAATTCAAAAGGTAGCGCCTTGAGTAGTGAGACATCCAGCGACTGGTCGGGAACCCAAGAGACCGACGAATTAGTAGACGAAGATTTTTCTAAGTTTACTGCAGGTACAAATGATGCGCCCGACAAGACATCTCTTTGCGACATTTACGGCAAGTTTGGCCCTCAACGTGAGAACATACCAGATGAGTACACGTCGAAATCCGGATGGTGCGGCAACTGGGTGTTTCAGGCAGGCGGCGCTGCTGCGCTTATTGACTCTTATGGTGGAATAGGTGCCTTCATTAATACTCCTTTAGGCGATTTTTCTGGTGACCTTACAGTCACAATACGTGTTAAGAATATTGGTGACAAGACGGCAGGTGTGCTGATAAATGTTGATAAAGGAGGTTATTACGACCCAGTGCTGCTTGGCAGTGGAAAGGTTTCGTTGAAAAAGAATTCCGACTGGCGTACTATTGAGGTGAAATATCACAACACGTATGCCGGCAATGACGGATTCGTTCAGATTGCAACCTATAATCAGTGTGTAATCGATTATATCAAGGTAACCAACACATACAATTTCCTGGCGGCTCCGCGTGTGCTTGAGCCAACTAACTTTACATCAAGAGGCTTCACTGTCAATTGGGAGCCAGTGCGTATGGCCGCTTCCTACGACCTATGGATTTTCCGAAAGGTTTACACATCTACGTCCGATTCTGTGTTCACAGAGAAATTTGAGGATGGAGTGCCACAGAAATGGGAATTTGGTGGCAACGCTCATATTGCCGATGCCAAAGGAGCAGAAAGTTCAAGTGCTGTCGTACTGAACAACGGCGATTACCTCAGTTCGCCAGTAACCTTGGGCCGTTACAAGAATTTCTCTACTTTCATGAAGGTTGAAGCCAATGGTGCCACAACCGATGAACTAAACAATGGGCGTGTGGAAATTTGGCTTAGGACTATAGACTCTTGGAAAAAGCTCGGAGAGATGAATGCCGCAGGTTATCTTGATGGCAAGATAGTAGATATGCAAGAGAAGACGAAGAATGCTTTCTCGAACCAATTTTATGGTGTACGTATCGTGGCTAACCTTCCTGGAGATGCCGAACTTATACTTGACAATGCCGATGGCCAAATTGGTCCGTCAGCGAGATTAGATCCTGTAGGAGCCTATGAGGCTGCCGGAATGAGATATGCCAATACGTCGGAAACATCTTATACCTTTACAAACCTTGCGCCAAAAGGTGAATACTATTATGGTGTAGCATCTTTCTATTATGGCAAAACGTCCACCTACTCACTCAATTATGCCTTTGGAGTGGCTAAGCCAACAGCAAAACCAGCCACCGATGTTACAGCCGATGGATTTACTGCCAATTGGGCTTCCGTGGCAAAAGCTACAGGATACCGCATCAACAACTATGGTATATATAATGTGAAGAAGGCAGGAAAGTATGCTACAATAACAGAAGATTTCAGCAAGATAAGCGAGACCGTTTCCATATCTTCAAATCCGTTCAAGGCAGAAAGCTTGAACAATGATTACAGCATGGACCTTGGCAAGTATACTACAAATGCTGGATGGAAAGGCAAATATACACAGATTTCTAATGGCTATCTCGGATTTTCTGGCAGTGGTTCGTTAGTATCGCCACAGCTCGATCTCAGCAATAGTGACCACTTCTCCCTTTATATTAAGGCTGTTGGTACACCTGGTGACGTACTGAAGATAGAAAGTGGCTCCAATGTATATAATGTCGATGTTGTAGCCGACCCTACTGATGAAACAGGGGCAAAAGGTATGATTGACGCTGCCTTTGATGTTCCTGAGAGTGGTGGCGACATTCAACTCAAATTCTACTCTTATGCAGGTGTGCCTATCATGTTTGACGCCATCAAGATTTCACAGGACTTGAAAGAAGGTGACAAGGTAAAGATTCTCCTGTCGTCTGAGAATTTGCCAAAAAGCGACCTGAGTAAGATTTACACGCAACTCGACACAAGTAAATTCAAGGAGTTTGCTTATCAAGTGTATGCCCTGTTTGAGGATGTTGATGGTCGCACAGCTGTGTCTGACCCTTCCGATTTAATAACCGTAAACTTGAATGGCAGTGTCAACTCGGAAAAATCTGTTACGCCTACCGACATTGATAGCATTGCATCTGGCAGTGACATCACGGTTGTTGGGTTCTATTCTATAGAAGGCAAAAAGTTGAGTGTTCCGCAAAAGGGATTCAACATCGTGCGCTATAGTGATGGAAGTGTAAAGAAAATTTTTATGAGATGATTTTTTCAGAATGGTAAATTTCTAAAATAGTAAACAATGAATAAAAAGATATATTTGCTCTTTGCTGCAGCTCTCTTGTCCGCATCTGCCATGGGGCAGAACGAAAAGTTGTCGCCTACAATGCGGCTTGTGCTTGCCAACTCTCAACAGACGACATCTTCAAACAAGAATAACCCCCAAAAGGTGTATTCTAAAATCAAGAATCTTGCTCCAGTTAATGAGAAGGACAATACTATAGGAGCTTTCTTGCGTATAGATAACTCGCAAGTTGTCGACCAGCTTAAGGCTAAGGGCGTAAAAATAGGATCGGTGATTTCTGACTCCCTCGTTACAGTTACCATGCCTTTGGATAAGGTGTACGAAATAGCAGAGACTAAGGGAGTAAGATATGTGCAAGCTGCTACGAAGGCAAAATTGCTGATGGACCAGGCACGCAAGGATACTTATGTAGACCAGGCACAAAGCGAGGCCAATGGACTTGGATCTTTCACGGGCAAAGGTATCGTGATAGGCATTGTGGATACAGGATTCTATACTGACCATGTCGGATTTTATAGTAAGGATCGCAAGTCTTTCCGAATAAAGAAATATTGGCAGCAAGACCAGTGGCCTGGTGAAATATATAAAAGCCCTGAAGGCTTTAATTATGGACGCGAGCTTGCTGATTCGGTTAGTATCACTCGTATGCACTACGACCTGAGTGGATACAGCCATGCAACACATGTAGCAGGCATAGCATCTGGCGCTGACATCGAAAGTGGTCTTTACGGAGTGGCTCCTGATGCAGAGCTTGTCATCGTGTCGACCGACCTTGAGAGTAATCACGTTGTCGATGGAGTGAAATATTGCTTTGACTATGCCAAGAGTGTGGGTAAGCCATGTGTCGTGAATCTTAGCATCGGTAATACCTTGGGACCTCGTGATGGTACGTCAGAATGTGACGAGGCACTCAATGCCCTTACTGGACCTGGACGCATCATTGTGGGTGCTTCTGGTAATGATGGTGCCTATTTGCTCCATGCCTCCAAACAATTTTCTGATGGTGACAATCAAATGAACACTGTGTTTAATTGTAGTTATGGAAATACTGCTGTAGGTGAAATCTGGGGAACAAAAGGTCAGAATCTTGCAGTCAAGGCTCAGATTGTGGATATTAACACAGGAGAAGTCATTAGTAAAAGTGACGTGGAGGATACTGCCAGTCCGAAAGGATTTTCTGTTAATCTGGACAAGAATTTCGCCATCCAGATTGCGTCCGAGGTCAACCCATCCAACAATCGTCCTCATGTTCAGGTAGTAGCAAATGTTAGTTATCTTGCCGACAACCAGCGCCTTGTATTGTCAATTAAAGGTGATGATGGAGGCGAGGCTCATGTATGGGCTGTGCAAAACTCAGCAATAGAGAAGATTGGAAAAGAGGGGTATACTGATGGTGACAATAGATACACGGTGAATGAGATAGGAGGAACTCCTGAAAATGTAATTTCCGTTGGAGCTTACAATACGAGAGAGAAAGCTGAGTATATAGATGGGTCATCTTACGACTATTCGAGTTTCATAGGTAAGATAGGCGACATATCCAACTTTTCAAGCTGCGGACCAACACTTGATGGCAGACAGAAGCCAGATGTAGCTGCTCCTGGTGCGGAAATCTATTCTACGGCAGTGGAAGATGGCTATGGATCATTTGATGCCAAGAGTCAGGCTACCAAAAAAGTTGATTACAATGGGAAGACTTATTATTACTTCTCTAATCAGGGAACTTCTATGTCTTCGCCTTTAGTGGCTGGCGTAGTGGCTCTTTGGCTTCAGGAAAATCCTAACATGGCTCCTGATGATGTAAGAACCCTTATTGAGAAGTCTTCACGTTGTGATGAGGGTACAGGCGAGTTGCCAAACTATCGATTTGGATATGGCAAGATAGATGCCATGCAAGGCTTGCGCATTTTGGCTAACACGACAGGCATTAAGGACATACGCAGTCTGCAGCAATTGTTCAAGATAGCTATAGATAGAGATTCCAAGAATGTGACGGTTTATTATGACGATAACATAGGAAAGGCAAACGTGGAGGTGTTTAATTCTGTCGGGCAAAAGGTACATGGTGCTACCATAGCCTCAAGCGGCTCTACGATAGATCTCTCCACGCTTGGTAAAGGTGTGTTCATCATTAAGCTGCATGTAGGCAATGCCAACCATTCGGTCAAGATTACGCTTTAATTTGAGTAAATTTCATTTTATTAATTTGAAAAAAGAAAGAATAAGTTATGAAGAAATTTTTTTCTCTGTTCGTTATGCTCATGGTGGCAACAATGACATTTGCTACCGATTATTCTGATGTATTGAACTATACCATCTATGGATATTCTGATAAAATCAATCCTTCAAAGGTCAGTATAACCGACGAAGGTGACGATTTGTACACCATTGTTCTTAAGGACGTAGACGTTACTCCTGTGTTAGGTACAACCCTTGGCGACTTGACCATAGAGATGGTTGAAGGTAAAACCGAGAATGGAGTTACGACTATTACGTCAGATGGCTGTCCTATCGTTTCGTCTGCGTTCATTAGTGATCCTACCAATGTTACTCTTTCTGAGTTGACTGTTAAGTTTGATGACAAAAAAGCTTATATTCACATAAAGGGTCTCATTATTGGTAGTTTTGACTACGAAATTTCTTACGGCACCGATAATTTTGGAACAAGTACGGCTGTTAAGGGCATTAGTTATGCAAACGGTTACGATTCCAAGCAAATATACAATTTGTCTGGAATGAAGGTTGGCACCATGCGGAAGGGTCGTATTTACATCATGAACGGAAAGAAGATCATCAAATGATACTTGCGATAGTTATTCCATGAGAATGGTTCTATCACCATTGAGTGGTTTATCTCATAATTAATTCGCTCGACCTATCTTGTGTAGGTCGAGCTTTTGTTTAGTTTGACGAGTATGTGTGCAGTCTAATGGGTGCAAGTCCCTAATTGAGCCATAATAGAGGGAAACGTCCAGCCAGAGAGGCAGGATGCATTCTCCCCGAGAAGCAACGATGACTCTATGAGGTCAAAATATATAGAGAATATGGTAAATCGTATTCCGACTATGGCATAACTGTCAAAAAGTCGTTCTTCGACAAACGCCTCAATGTAAGCGTCTATGCGGCAGTTTGTTTAACAAGTACAATCGCCAAAGCGACGTGGCGGAAAGCACAATTTCCGTCAGGACTCTTGGTCGAAGAATTTAAGTAGTCGCTTCTACTTCTCTGTTATCTACCGCTTTGGTTCGCTCAAGGCCAGTGTGAAGAAAGCAGAGCGCAGCATCGAGAACGAAGACGTAAAAAGTGGAGGAAACGGCAAGTGATGACTTGTAGTCAAAAGAAATATTAATTTTCTCTCTTGGATATACTCCCAGGTGTGTTGCCGGCAAGTGAGCCAACAAGCGGCATACCTGGGCTTTTTGTTTCTTGTGTGAGGAATAATTTCTTAAATAGCCTTAACTTCCGCATATATGAAATTGTGTCATGCAATAAATTGGAAATATCTGCGTTATATAGGCAATGAAAAAGAGAGAAGCTATATTTTATATATTGTGTGTGGTCTCCGGGCTGATGACAGCCTCGTGTGTGGATGACGACAGTTTTACGACATCTACAAGCGATGTGTTGTCTTTTTCCGTCGATACACTGAGTTTGGACACTACATTTTCCAATGTTCCTACTCCCACCAAGACCATGTGGGTTTACAATCGCTCGGGCAAGGGCATCAGATGTCAGTCCGTGCGGTTGGAAAGTGGCAATCAAAATGGCTTTAGGGTCAACGTGGATGGCTCTTATCTCGGACAGTCAACGGGCTTTCAGGCTCAGGACGTGGAAATACGCAAAGGAGACAGCATCAGGGTGTTTGTTGAGCTTACCTCCAAAACGCAGTATACGGATACACCGAATTTGGTGGAAGATAATCTTGTATTCTTGCTTGAGAGTGGTGTGCAACAGAAGGTAAACCTGAACGCATACTCTTGGGACGCTTTGTTGTGGAAAGACGGAATGACGGTTGGCAAGGGAGAGAGGAGAGTGATTTCGAACCAAGGTAAACCTATCGTCGTGTATGGAGGAATAAAGGTGGACAGTGCTGCCACGCTTTCCATCGAACCAGGTGTGAAACTTTATTTTCACGAGAATGCCGGACTCGATGTATATGGAACACTGAAGGTGGAAGGTAAAAAAGGCAACGAGGTGTTGTTGCGGGGCGACCGCATTGACAATATGTTCGATTATCTGCCTTACGACCGCACTCCTGGTCAGTGGCAAGGTGTGCGACTTCATGGTTCTTCCGTTGAAAACAAAATACAGTTTGCTGATATTCATAGTGCGTATAATGGCATATTGGTAGATTCTTGCCATGACGAAAATGTATCGAGACGCTCGAAATTGGAGCTGTCGCAGTCTACTATCCATAATTGCCAGGGGTATGGTGTCATGGTCGACTCTGCCGCTATAGTTAAGATAGAGAACTGCCAGATATCCAATACGTTGGAGAATTGTCTCTATGTATATGGCGGCTCGGTAGCAATGAACTATACAACGTTGGCTCAATTCTATCCCTTTGATTATCGTCGTAAGCCAGCATTGGGATTCAAGGCACCTGTTTATCAGCTGGACGTAACCAATTCGCTGGTCACAGGTTATGCCGACGACGAAGTGGTATGGACACCTGTAGAGGAACAACCTCTGAAAGCCAACTTCAGCTACAGTGTATTGCGTACGGTGGAGATGGAAGACAAGGATAAGGAAAAATATCCAGATGTTGTCTTTGGCGACAGCATTCTCTATGAGAAAGGCGACTCTTTGGAACGTGAAGGAAAATACATTTTCTTCGGGAAAAAACATTTTGTGAAATTTGATACAGATAATTTCGTCTACGACTTCCGTCTTCGAGACAACTCTGCTGCAGTGGGATGGGCCAATCCAAAGACAACGATGCCCGACAGGGATGGCAATGAACGAGATGCGGAGAAGCCAGATGCAGGATGTTTTCAGCATCAGGAAAAGGCAGAAGATAACGAGGATGATAAATAAATAAGGGATAATATTGGCAAACGACCGGAAATATATACAGAACTTGCTACATAAGGGCAAAGGGTTGGTCGTGAGATGGCTAACCCTTGTTGCTTTTGTTTTCGTTTGTCTTTGGGCGCAAGCCCAGAGCACTCCAACAAACAACAAGCAAAAAGATGCCGAGCAATTGGGCAAGGCCTTGGAATATTTCGCTTCCAAGAAATATCATGAGTGCCTGCTTATCTTGCAGGGACTGGACAAGCAATATCGCCTGAACCCTCGTTATAAAGCATATTTGGGTGTATGCCACTATTACGAGTGGGACTATGAAAATGCCGTCAAACAACTGACAGTGGCAATTCCTAAGTTGGTGAACTTTGCGCCTCACGAACGGTCTTTTTACTATTGGGCATTGGCAGAGAGCTATTTCAATCTCAGGCGTTATGACGAAGCTGCTTCCTGTTATCACGAAATGCTTAAGTTGTGCTACGAGAAAGAGCGTGGCGAGGTATATTATCGCTTAGGCTTCTGCAGTCTGTTTGGAGAAGACTGGGCTTTTGCCTGGAGTAACTTTTACGCAGCCTGGAACTATTTTCATAGGTATCGTCCAGGTGAGGAACAGGCTCGCATGGCGCAGATAGAGAATATGCTGAGGGCTTTGAATGGCAAAGTGGCAAGCGAGGCGTTAATGCATATTGGCATCAATGAAGCTAAAGGGAAGTAAGTCCTTGATACTTTCGAACACGTAGATGCCTTTTGTGCCGTAGAGCAAAATACGTACTGGTTGTTTGTAACGGTCTTCTATCTCGAGTACCACTTGTCGGCAGGCACCACAAGGCGATATGGGATCCTTCAGCAATCCATTGTCATTTCTTGCTGCTATGGCAAGGGTTGTGATAGGTTGGTCGGGATGATTGGCCTGTGCGGCAAATATGGCTGTTCGTTCTGCGCATAGTCCTGAAGGGAAAGCAGCATTCTCCTGATTGGCTCCAATGACAATTTCTCCGTTAGCCAACAGGCAGGCTGCTCCTACATGAAAATGGCTGTATCGTGCATACGAATTGTTGGTGGCATTGATGGCTTTTTGTACCAACGCTTGTTCTGCGGATGGCAACTCGTTGGGTTGTACCAATAGGTAATTGATGGCTGTTGTCAGTTGTTTCATGTCTATTTTTTCGTTTTATGGATTTTATTTGGTATAGAAGTCTATGACACGACCGATGGCTTGTCGGCAGACAGGGCAGAACTCTGGGGTCTGGTTGGTTCTCATGCGACAGTCTTGTGTTCCTCGGTATACACCTTTTAGGCTGTAGCCAGCTCCTTCGTATACACCTACCTTGGTCATCACATCTTTGGCTTTGCGTGAGAGAGGAGTGGGAATAGGAGTGCCCGGTTTGATAAGGTTTTCCCATTTTCCTTTGAAATCGACCAATGTCGTGATGTTCGGCTCCCATGGCTCCACATCGTGTGGATACATGGGAATAGTCTCGTCCTCGTATGCGTATTCGTCGGCCAGTCCTGCGAAGGAGTGTCCAAACTCGTGCACAACCACGGGCTTGAACCACTCGTTGTGGGTCATTGAGAGATTGTAGGAGTTTAGAATGCCTCCACCGCCATATTTCTCTGTGTTTACTAATATGATGATGTGTTCGTAGGGGGTACCGGCAAGCCAGTTGTGCACATCTTTGAGATGCAGTGTGGTAAGATATCTGTCGCTGTAGAAGGTGTCGAAATGCGAACTGAGTGCAGTGTTCTTCCAGATGCCTTTGGATGGTTCGCTTGTTCCGCTTTGTTCTGATTCCGATTTGACGGCTATGATGTTAAACTTGTCTTTCTTGCTCTTGAATGGTTCGTGTGCAAACAGGGCATCAGTGGCAGTCTGTGCATCCTTCAAGAACAGTCCCATCTCTTCTTGTCTGTAGCCTTCTGCCAGATAGGCAATGTGGATACAGTTTGCTGTGTCGGCTGCTTGCTGGAGTGTTACGAAAGGGGTGGGGCGCTCGCCCTTGTGCCTTATCAAGATATCGCTGGGCACGACCTGATGAGTAAGCGTACTCATGATTTCTCGGCGATTGTTGCGCAGGTCGACGGTGATGTCTACCGTGTCTTTGGGCATGGGTACTAAAAAGATGTTCTCGAAGCTCTTGGTTTGCGTTTGGGCTTCGGGATAGGTGAGCCATTCCTGGAAAAGTGTTGAGAAAGAATTGCGATAGATGACAATGCCGGAATGATGGTCACGTACCGTGATTTGTCCGTTACCTTCCATGGGCAGCTCGCTGAGTCGTTTCTTCTTGCCATACCATCGGGGTATGACATTGAGTTCGTCGACCGCTATCATTTGCTGATGCGAGTTGCCCGAAAAGACATAGTCGAGTCGGAGTGTTTGGTCGACAAAGTATTTTCCAAAGTCCTGTGCGCTTGCGATGCCAGGCATCACTGTGAGGGCTATGAAGAGTGCCAATATGTTTTTTTTCATCGTTTAACCTTGCTTATTTTGTTCGTTCTTATCTTACTTTCAACTGTGCGCCTGGACGGATTTGATAGTCTGGTGAGAGATGGTTCATCTTGTACAGGTACTTCAAGCGTATGCCGTATTTCTGCGAGATTGTGTACATGCTTTCGCCTGGCATCACGGTGTGAGGACGATGTTTGTACTGTTTGGGAGCTTTTTTGCGTTTCTTCTTCAGATAGATGATGTCGCCTTTGTGCAGAATGGCTTTCTTGTCTCGCTCGTTGTACTTTGCCAACTTTCTCCAACTGATGTTCACCTCTCTGCCTATGCTCTTGAATGTGTCGCCTTCTCGGGCATAAAGATAGTAGTTGTCGTTGAATATATATATGGGGTGTAGTGTTCCTTCTGCATTGATGGGTACGTCTGTTCCGCTGTGAGTAGCCATGAAGCGGTCATAGCTCTTGGCTTTGTCATAGTCTTGTAGCTTATAAAGTTCTATGATTTGTATGAGCTTGTAGGCATATTGCGGGTTAGTGGCATAACCGCATGACTTGAGCCCATGAGCCCATCCTTTGTAGTCTGTGGTGTTAAGGCTGAAGAGGCGTGAGTAACGTGGTTGTCTGGTCAGGAAGCGACTGTGGTCTTCAAAACTCTCCTTGGCATCTTTGTACACTCTGAAGCATTCGCCACGTGCGTCGTCGTCGTGGTATTGGGTGGGGCCGGTCCAGTTGTGGCATTTGATACCAAAGTGGTTGTTGCCTTGTCTTACGAGGTCGCTCTGTCCGGCTCTGCTCTCAAAAAGTCCTTGGGCGAGGGTGATGCTTGCGGGTATGCGGTAGCGAAGCATCTGCTCGATGGCGAGATCCTTGTACTGGTTGATGTATGTCTGATAGCTTAGGCTCCATTTCATTTGTGCGCTACTGGCAGTGCACATAAGCAACATGGCCAAGCTTGCAATATGTTTACGTATGCATTTCATATTGCAAAAATATAAAAAAATGCGGATAATGGTTGCTTTTTTTAAGTATTTTCACTAACTTTGCACAGCAAAGTACAAAAAAGGCAACTATCGTGACAAAAATTATCATTTCTCTGGGTTCTAACATGCTTCCCGAACAACATATAGACCAAGCTGTTAATTTGCTACGGCAAGCTTTTGGCGAGTTGTTGCTTACCCACCGGCTGTGGACGGAGCCTATCGGGGGGGAGTGTTCCTGCAAGTTTCTGAATCTGCTGGTCATGACGACCACGACGAGTTCACAGCAGCAGGTGCAGAAAGGACTGAAGCGGATAGAGCATCTTTGTGGAAGAAAGCCTGGAGATAAGGACAAGGGAATTGTCGTGGTTGATGCCGACTTATTGCTTTACAACGACAAGCGTTGCCATATGGATGATTGGCAACGCGATTATGTGAAGATATTGATGAAAGAACTTGATGACTCGCAAGCGGATACTGCAGCAAGCGATGGCACAGTGTGACATGCCTTGTCAGAGTCGTGGATTCGGGTTGTCTTTCGTGAGGTTGAGTTCTACCACTTCTCCTTTCTTTAATGATTCCTTGACATGGATGATGCGTTGATTGCTGCTTCCACGGAAGAATAGGTCTTCATCGCGCAAGTCTTTGATGAAGGGACCGTCCACCAATACATCGATTTGTTGTAGTAGGGAAAGTTGTTTGGGATTTTTCAGTAAGTTTTCGTATCTGTATCCTGTAAAACACCAGATATTCTTGTCGCTTTCTTTGCGTATGGCCTTTGCCAGTTCTGCAAATCCTTCAGCTTGAAACATTGGATCGCCGCCAGTGAAAGTCACATTGGCAAAGGGGTCGCTCATGATTTCTTTCATGATGTCAGCAGTCGAAGCCATGGTGCCGTTATTGATGTCCCAGGATTGTGGGTTGTGGCATTCTGGACAATGGTTGGGACAACCAGCACAATAGATAGAGGTCCGGAATCCCGGACCGTCTACCATAGTGTCGTGTACGATGCTTAAAATGCTAATCATCTTTTTTTTGTTATGCAATTGTCAGAATTCTCATTTTTATTTCTTCATCGCTTATTGCTTCTTGGGTGTGTCGATATGGGTCACGCGATCGTGGAGCTCGGCTAATTTTCCACTGTTCCAACGGTCGGTAGTGCCTACAAGATAGCCTGTAATGCGCTGGAGCTTGTCGATGTGGTGGCTCCCGCACTTAGGACAAACTTCCAACTTGGCATCGGCATTCTCGTATCCACAGTCAAGACAGCGATTGCGGTTGTGGTTTACCGAACCATACCCCATGTTGTATTTGTCCATCATGTCTACAACACTCGAGATGACAGAAGGGTTGTGTGTCGCATCTCCGTCAATTTCTACATAGAAAATGTGTCCGCCACGTGTGAGGTCGTGGTAAGGTGCCTCGATCTGTGCTTTTTTCAAGGCGGTGCATTTGTAGTATACAGGCACGTGGTTGGAGTTGGTGTAATAGTCGCGATCGGTTACGCCAGGGATGATGCCAAACTCCTTGCGGTCTCTCTTTGTAAACTTGCCGCTGAGTCCTTCAGCGGGTGTGGCGAGAATAGAGTAGTTGTGATGATACTCCTCGCTGAAATCATTGGCTCTGTCGCGCATGTATGTAACAATCTTGAGACCGAGTTCTTGTGCTTCCTCGCTTTCGCCGTGGTGGTGACCAATGAGGGCTACAAGGCATTCTGCCAAACCAATGAAGCCTATGCCTAAGGTTCCGTGATTGATGACGCTTTCGATGGTCTCCTCTGGTTTCAGCTTTTCTGCGCCTACCCAGAGGTATTTCATCAGCAGTGGGAACTGCTTTGCCATCGCTGTCTTCTGGAACTGGAAGCGCTCGTCGAGTTGCTTGGCTGTGATCTGCAGTAAGTTGTCCAACTTGGCGAAGAACATGTCGATGCGCTGTTTTTTGTTCTCTATGCCCATGCATTCGATGGCAAGCTTTACGATATTGATGGTTGAGAAACTAAGGTTTCCGCGCGCTATGCTTGTCTTTTCGCCCCAACGGTCTTCGAACACACGAGTACGGCATCCCATAGTGGCTATTTCCCACTTGTAGCGTTCTGGGTCGTCGGCATGCCATTTCTCGTTTTGGTTGAACGTTGCGTCAAGATTGAGGAAGTTTGGGAAGAAGCGACGTGCCGTCACTTTGCAAGCTAATTGATAGAGATCGTAGTTGCGGTCTTCCGGCAGGTAGTTCACGCCACGTTTTTTCTTCCAAATCTGGATAGGGAAAATGGCGGTCTCGCCATTGCCCACGCCTTCGTAGGTGCTTTCCAAAATCTCGCGCATGATGCAACGGCCTTCTGCGCTGGTGTCTGTTCCATAGTTGATGGATGAGAAGACCACTTGATTTCCTCCACGTGAGTGTATGGTGTTCATGTTGTGGATAAATGCCTCCATGGCTTGATGCACACGGTTTACTGTCTTGTTGATGGCATGCTGCTCCAGGCGTGCGTCGCCTTCTAACCCTTTGAGGTCTTTGAACAGATAATCTTTGATTTCTATATTGTATAGATATTTCAAATCCTTGCCTGTCAACTTTTCGAGGTTCCTTACTTCTTCCTCATAGGACATGCGTACGTAGGGGGCGAGATAGAAGTCGAATGCTGGGATGGCTTGTCCTCCGTGCATTTCGTTCTGGCATGTTTCCAGTGAGATGCAGGCCAATACAGCTGCTGTCTCTATGCGTTTGGCAGGGCGGCTTGAGCCATGGCCAGCTGTGAACCCATGCTGCAGGATGACATTAAGTGGGTGTTGTACGCATGTGAGACTCTTGGTAGGATAGTAATCCTTGTCGTGTATGTGGAGGTAGTTATGCTTGACGGCGTCGCGCGACTCTTCGCTCAAGAGATAGTCGTCGACAAATGGTTTGGTGGTTTCTGAAGCGAACTTCATCATCATGCCAGCTGGTGTGTCGGCATTCATGTTTGCATTTTCACGGGTAATGTCGTTATTCTTGGCATTAACAATGCTCATGAATACGTCGCGAGTCTTTGCTTTGCGGGCAATGCTGCGTTGGTTTCGGTAGGCAATGTAGCGCTGCGCTACGTCTTTGCGTGCACTCTTCATCAGCTCCAGCTCCACAGCGTCCTGGATGGCTTCTACGCTCATCTGGCTTTTACCACGATAGGCCACGTGGTCGGTTATTTGCTCGATAAGGGAAATGTCTTCGCCCTTGTCGGTATGGAGCATAGCCTTGCGGATTGCTGCCATGATTTTTTGTTCGTTGAAACCAACGATGCGCCCGTCGCGCTTAACTACAGTTTGTATCATTTTCTTGTTTTACTTTAAGGTGTGTATTTAATGTGCTTAATACTAAATTATTACGCCAAAAAAGGTATGAAAACCTTAGTTTTGGATAATGCAAAGTTAATAAAGATATGGTAAAGTTGTATGTTTTGGATAACTTTTCTCGCGTTAAAATATGTCAAGTCGTTGAAAATCAGATATATAAAAAATCGTTTTGGACAACTCGGTGAAATCCTGGTTGTCCAAAACGAGTAACTTACTGTTTTTCAGTTCTTTTCCTCTGATGTATAGAAGGGAGACCTCTCCGTAAGATGTTTCGTGGCTTTATTTCTGTTGCCGTTTATAGTCGAGTGCTGCACCTATGGCGGTACAAAACTCTGAATACTTTGGCACATGGAATCTTACTCCGTATACATTCTCCATGGCAGGATAAACTTCTCTGCACAAAGGCAAAAGCGACAGGTTGCCTATAAGTACAAAATCTTTGATGCCCGACTCAAGCGATGACAGAATTGTGGCAGAACCGATGCATTGCAGCACCATCCAAATGAGCCCCTTGGCGATGTCTTCCCTGGAGGCGCTTGCCTTGGCGTTGCTGAAGAGTGAGGCTACTGCACTCATAGGAAGACCAGGAAGTGGTCGGGCACTGATGTCTTTTATCAGAAGATTGATTTTAGATACGTCGCCGTCTTTCGCCAAGTTGGTTATCTGCTTCACGTCATCGGTTTTTAGCATAATCCGGCTCAGACCGGCAAGGGTTCCTCCGCCGATTCCGATGCCTCCGATGTGCTTGATATGGTCTCCGTCGCATTTTACCAGTGATGTTCCTGTTCCCATGCTCACTACAATCATGCGGTCAAGCTTGCTTTCGTATTTGGCTCCTAATCCGTCTGCTATGAATTCTTCGCTCTTCGAGGTGGGCAAGCCATATATGTGTTCGTCTACATAGGCTGCGCCAACTCCGGTAAGCATGACGTGCTCCACTTCGTCAAGTTTGATTTTGTTGTCGTGCAGATACTTGCCAAAGGCTCCGTAGAGCGACGTTATGGGGTCGGTTGCTTTGATGCGGATAGGGCTGATTACCAAACCTTTCTCGTCTATTCCTACGATTTTTGTTGTTGATATTCCAACGTCTATTCCGATTACTATTTTCTTCATCTGTGTTTTGGTGTTTCTTTCCTATCGTTTGGTTACAAAATCCCCATCTTGCAGAAGGTTATTAGTACCGCATAGCCAATAATCATACTTATGACTCCAATGCTGAGACCAGCTTTCACCATGTCGGTTTGCTGTATCAAGCCTGTAGAGTAGGCGATGGCGTTAGGCGGTGTTGAGATGGGAAGAGACATGGCGCATGAAGCTGCTACGGCCACGCCGATAATAATGGTGGAAGTGCCGCCTATGGTGTCGAGCGAGTGTCCCATTCCGGCACAGACCACGGTGAGAATCGGTATGAGCAAGGCTGCTGTTGCCGTGTTGCTTATAAAGTTGCTCAAGGCGAAGCATACGAGCCCGGATACTACCATGATGACGAATGGGTTGAAGTCGCCGAAGGGAATGCTCTCAACTGCAGCCTTGGCAAGCCCTGTTCCGTTCATGGCAAGACCGAGTGCAAATCCGCCGGCAACCATCCAGATGACCGCCCAGTCTATTTCTTGGAGGTCTTTAGCCGTGATGACTCCTGTAAAGGCAAATACTGCTATCGGAAGCATGGCCACGGTGTTGGCGTTGATGCCAAGGTATTTCTTGCCGAAAATCCAAAGCAAGATGGTTAGTACGAATGTTCCTGCCACAACGAAGGTTCTCCAGTTGAATTCTATTTCGCCTTCTATTTTCAGATCGATGGTCTTCTGTGAGAATGGGAACATCTTGCGGATTATAAACCATGCTATGACAAGCATCACTATGACCATCGGGCACATAATCATCATCCAGTCGCCGAAGCCGATGTCAAGGTTCAAACCGTCTGGGGCTGTCAGTACCTTATAGGCAAATGCGTTGGGAGGCGTTCCGATAGGCGTTCCCATACCGCCTAAGTTGGCTCCGATAGGAATGGCCATGGTGAGTGCTATGCGTCCCTTCCCGTTTGCGGGTAAGGCCTTGAATACTGGTGTCAGGAATGTGAGCATCATGGCAGCAGTGGCCGTGTTGGATATGAACATGGAAAATATACCGGTGATGAGCATGAATCCCAAGAGCACATTCTCGGAACGTTTTCCGAAAGGTGCTATGAGTGTCTTGGCCATGAGTACGTCGAGACGACTCTTTGTGGCTGCTATGGCCATGATGAAGCCTCCTAAGAACAGGATGATGGTCGGGTCGGCAAAGCATGCCATGATGCCTTGGTATTCCAGCAAGTCACCATATTCGCCCTCGGAGCCTTGCATGATATTGAAGGCCGAGTTGGACACTCCGAACAGCAGTACGAAGATGATGACAACAGAAGTAGCCCATGCTGGTATGGCTTCTGTAAGCCACAACATCACGGCCATGACGAAAATGGCGATGATGCGTTGTTGTACAACGGTAAGGCCTTCGATGCCGAAACAATCGATAGGCAGATTCCATACCAGGATAGTAAGCAGGGTCGTGATGAGGAACATAAACCCTTTCTTGCGGTTAAAATCGCCAGACAAAGCTTTTTTTACAGTTTCTTTCATTGTTTATTGTTGAATGAATCTTTATGTTTCTTATGGACTTCGACTTATGTTTTATTTTTAGTTTAGGAGCAAAATTACATATATTTTTTTGATATAGCAAACGAAAAGAACTTTTTTTTCACTTTTTTCGCAAAGTACGATGGAAGTTTGAAGATAAATCGTTATATTTGCAGCGACATTGCTGTTTTATGCATTGCCGTGGAAACGTAAAAGTCAAGTTTTTATTAAACAATTTATTAACTGTTGTATATCATGAGCAATTCGGTTTTGATTCTCTTAGTGGTTTTGATGGTAGTATTTACTATTATCGTGTTCTCGTATCTGCACAAACATCATCACGAATACAAGATGGCAGATATAGAGAATGCTGTTCGTAAGGCGTATGCTGGTGGAGCTGCGTCTGTTGGCAAGGAAGAACTTGTCAAAGTGGTCAAAAAATATTTTCACTGTTCCTCAAAGGAGGCTTTATATATAATAGGTGTGGCCCGTCGCAAAAAAGTCGTTGATATCGCAGACGGAAAGGTGTCACTACTTTAGTTCGACAATATGGCTTTGGCAGTTTTGCTATAAGTGAGGAAAATGTGGCTTTTTAGAAGTTTGCAAAAGATGGACGGGTTTCATGTGGATGGCACGGAGCTTCTTTTGTCGTTGCTCCTGCCTTAATAGACTATTGTGTCTGGTTTTATTCCTTTTTTCTGTTGTTCCTTGTTCTTCGTGTGTGGCAAAACTTAGCTGTTCTTTTTCTCTCTTCATATTTATTCACCAGCAAGCTGCGCTTAACTGTGAAAAAATATTTTCCCAGTTGGGAAAAAATATTTTCCCAGTTGGGAAAAAATATTTTCCCAACTGGGGCGGTGCCGTCTTGCGTTTGTGACTTCTTTTTTCGACAATTATTGCATGGATATACGGCA
>DJOI01000077.1:0-16195 GCA_002439605.1 Candidatus Segatella mututuai
TGATCAAGCTCTTCGACGAGGTAGAGTATGTATGGCCACGCGTAGGTTACCCTCCATTGGTAACTCCATTCAGTCAGTACACTAAGAACATCGCCCTCATGAACCTCCTCACCATGGAGCAAGGTAAAGGTCGCTTCGTGATGATGGACGACTCTATGTGGGGTATGATCCTCGGTAAGAGTGGTAAGATTCCTGGAAAAATTGCTCCAGAGCTCGTAGAGCTTGCCAAGAAGCAGGGCAGAGAGTTCACCGACGTAGACGCTCACACATTGCTCCACGACGCACTTGATGACTTCAAGAAGGAAATGGATGAGAACGGTTGGGACTATGGTCAGGATGACGAGGAGCTCTTCGAGCTCGCCATGCACCCAGAGCAGTATCGCAACTATAAGAGCGGCCAGGCTAAGAAAAACTTCCTCGCAGACCTCCAGAAGGCCAAGGACGCTAAGCTCGGCTCTTCATTGACTCCAGCCCAGATAGCAGAGTTTAAGCACGCCAAGGCTGATGCCATCGTGGCACCAGTGGCAGGACAGATATTCTGGGAGTTCCAGGGCGAGGGCGAGTGCCAGCCAGCAGTAGAGCCATACATCGGCAAGGAATACAAGGAAGGCGATGCCTTCTGCTACATCCTCGCTCCATGGGGTGAGTTTGAGACCGTTCCAGCCGCTCTTGGTGGCAAACTCGTAGAAATCAATGCTAAGCAGGGTAGTAAGATCCGCAAGGGCGATGTCATTGCTTACATTGAGCGAAAGGCTGAGTAATATAATGAGAAGAATGTTAAATGTTAAGTGTTAAATGTTAAGTTACACCTCCTGCTATCAAAAGAGAGTAAATACTTACGGCTTCAGCCCCAAATTTAACATTTAACATTCAACACTTAACATTACACAAAAGATGAATTATCAAGCAATTATTGATAAGTATTATCCTGAGGACAATGAACTTCGCCATATCCTCATTACCCATAGTCAATCTGTAGCGCAAAAAGCGCTACAGATTGTTTCGTCTCATCCCGAACTGCATATGGATGTTAAGTTCGTGGAAGAGGCATCCATGCTTCACGACATAGGAATCTTCTTGACTGATGCTCCTGGCATCATGTGTTTTGGCAGTCAACCATACATCTGTCATGGTCGTTTGGGGGCCGAACTGATGCGTCATGAAGGCTTCGAACGCCATGCACGTGTGTGCGAGCGCCATACAGGAGCAGGCATTACGTGCCAACAAATAGTGAGTCAGGGGCTGCCTTTGCCTCATCAGGATTTCCTTCCCGAAACCTTGGAGGAAAAGGTTATCTGTTATGCAGACAAGTTTTTTAGCAAGACCCATCTTGACCGCGAGAAGACCATTCAGCAGGCTGAGAAAAGTTTGGCTAAGTTTGGCGAGGATGGTGTTATGCGTTTCCGAGAGTGGGAAAAGCTTTTCGAATGAGCTAAAAAGTGTCTTTATGATGTGTAATCTAAGCAGAAATGCTTAACTTTGCAAACTAAATGAGAAAATATCCTTTCATAGCACTTTTGTTATTTGCCTTCATCTGTATGATGGCAAGTCCAGACATGCCTGTTTTCAAGAAGAAAAAAAAGAAGGCAGCTGCCGACTCTGCGGCGGTGGTCGATTCAGTCTTGCGCGATTCTGCAGGCCATGTGCTGGCTGATACAGCTCACATGGACTCCTTACAAAAGGCTATATGGAAGCATAATCAAGTGGTAGACGACAGCATACGTCTTGATAGTATCGCTCGAAAAAAGTCGGGTGGAGTAGATGCTCCTGTAACTTATTCGGCTTCCGATTCACTCGTCTATAACGCTAAGAGCAAGGTGGCTCATCTTTATGGCTCAGCTCAGGTGAAGTATGAGAACATGGACCTCACCAGTGATCGTATTTCGATGGATATGGATAAGAGTAATGTGAGGGCCATGGGAACACCGGACTCTACTGCCGAAGGTGGTGTAAGAGGAAAGCCTGTGTTCAAGATGGGAAGTGACGAGTATGATACCGATACCATCAAGTTCAACTTCAAGAGCAAGAAAGCCCTTATTAATAATGTATATACAGAGCAACAGGATGGTTTTTTGTCGGGCGTGCGATCCAAGCGCGACTCTTCGGGCATCATATATCTGCAGCATGGACGCTATACTACTTGTGATGAGAAGCATCCTGATTTCTATATTTCGCTATCGCGTGCCAAGGTGCGTCCTGGAAAGGATGTAGTCTTTGGCCCGGCTTATCTCGTGGTGTGCGATGTGCCCATGCCTTTTGCTATTCCTTATGGCTTCTTTCCCTTTACCAAGAGCTACAGCAGCGGTTTCATCATGCCTACTTATGGAGATGAGAGCGACCGTGGATTCTATCTGCGTGATGGTGGATACTATTTTGCCATCAACGACAAGTGGGACTTGAAACTCTTGGGTGAAATCTATACCAAAGGGTCGTGGGGACTCTCGGCTGCCAGCAATTATCGCAAGCGCTACAAGTATTCGGGAAGTTTCTATTTCAGTTATCAGGATACTAAGACTGGTGATAAGGGAATGCCCGATTTTACCGAACAGGAGAGTTTCAAGTTGCAGTGGAGTCATCGACAGGACTCCAAAGCCAATCCCTACAGTTCGCTTTCTGCCAGTGTCAACTTTGCTTCTACCAGTTATGAGCGCAACAATCTCAGCTCGCTCTATAATCCTCAGTCGATGACGCAGAGTACCCGAACCTCTTCTGTAAACTGGAGCACCAACTTTTCGAGCATAGGCATGTCGCTTACGGCAACTACCAACCTCTCGCAAAACATGCGCGATTCCTCGTTGGCTGTCACTCTGCCCGATCTCAATATCAACATAGCCCGTTTCTATCCTTTCCGTCGCAAGAAAATGGTGGGCGACGAGCGTTGGTATGAGAAGATAGCCCTTAGCTATACGGGGCATGTGAGCAACTCTATCTCCACAAAAGAAGATAAGCTTTTCAAGAGCAATCTTATCAAGGACTGGCGTAACGGGTGGGAGCATCGCATTCCTGTAAGCGCTAACTTCACGCTCTTCAAATACCTCAACATCAGTCCTAACTTCAATTTTACCGACCGTATGTACACCAATAAGGTTACGAAGTCGTGGGACGAGCAGAAGCAAGTCGAGGTGGCTGATACAACTTATGGTTTCCACAACGTGTACAATTGGAACATGAGCATTAGTGCTTCTACTAAACTTTATGGCTTTTGGGTGCCCAACCGCAAACTCTTTGGTGACAAAATACAGGCCATACGTCATGTGCTCTCGCCCAGTGTGAGTTTCAGTTATGCGCCAGACTTTGGTGCTTCTCGTTATGGCTACTGGGATACTTACCAAAAGACGGATGCTAATGGAAATGTATCGCTCGTCAGCTACTCGCCTTATGAGAACAGCCTCTTTGGTGTGCCAGGCAAGGGCAAGCAAGGAAGCATTTCTTTTACATTGGGCAACAATCTCGAGATGAAGGTCAAAAGCGACAAAGACTCCACGGGATTCAAGAAGATAAGCCTTATCGATGCTTTCGATATCAATATGAGCTACAATACGGCTGCCAAGGTGCGACCATGGAGTGACCTCGGTATCGACTTGCGGCTGAAATGGTGGAAAAACTATACTTACAGTATGCATGCGGTCTTTGCCACCTATGCTTATGAACTTGATGAACAAGGAAATCCTTATGTGGGAACCCATACAGAATGGGGAAAGGGACGGTTCGGACGTTTCCAGGGTATGTCGCAGAACTTTTCTTTCACCCTTACTCCCGACAAGTTGAAGAAGCTTTTCGGAGGAGGGGATGACAGTGACAATAATAATTCTCGAAACAAGGATGATGACGATGAGGGAGTAGATACGAATATCGAATCCAATATCGATGAGGATATGGAGGCTGGAAAGCACGGAGCCAAGAAGAAAGGTGGCAAGGCAAAGACCGATGATGATGGCTACATGGCTTTCAGTATGCCTTGGTCGCTTTCAGTGGGTTATGGTATTACCATGCGTGAGGATACTCGCCGCGAAAAGTTCAACGAGAGCACCATGCGCTATCCTTATAAGTTTACCCAGACGCTTAACTTCAGTGGTAACGTGCGTATCAGCGATGGATGGAACATTAGTTTCTCTTCAGGTTACGACTTTGAGAACAAGGCTATGAGTATGACGACGGCCTCTTTGCAGCGCGACCTCCACTGTTTCAATATGAGTTGTTCGGTGGTGTTGGCTCCTTATACCAGCTATAACTTCACTTTCCGTTGTAACGCTTCTACGCTTACTGATGCTTTGAAGTACGATAAGCGTAGTGGCTATTCCAACGCCGTGCAATGGTATTGATGTAGGACATGGCAAACTGCATGAGATTTTTCCTTATGGTAAACTCTTCTTTTCTATAGAAGCATTTTATTTTATATAGTAGAAAAGGCTTTTGCAACCAAGTTGCAGAAGCCTTTTTGTATTTTTGCATCCGAAAACAAGAAATGTAACATAACTAAAGTATCTTATCAATATGAAATCAAATCATCATCACGAATGTGCCTGTGCCGAGGGAACTCGCGAATGTGGTTGTGAGCATGCTCACGAGCATCATGAACAAAGCAACCTTGGCAAGAGTCTTCTACTCATTTTGGTCACGGTATTGCTTCTCATAGGAGCTACTTTCATCGAGAAAAACTGCTTGCTTGCCACTTGGCAGTTGCTTTTGGTTTATCTTGTTCCTTACTTGCTGGTAGGTTATGATACTTTGGGCGAGGCTGTCGAGGGTGTTGCCCATGGACAGGTGTTCAATGAGCATTTTCTGATGACCATTGCCACCATAGGGGCTTTGTGCATTGGCTTCTTTCCTGGCGAGGAGCCTGAGTTTGCGGAGGCTGTCTTTGTCATGCTTTTCTTTCGGGTGGGCGAGTTGTTCGAAAGCTATGCCGAGGGAAAGAGCCACGACAGTATCTCGCATCTTATGAGCGTTCGCCCAGATGTAGCACACGTCTGTCGTGGAGATGATGTGCAGACAGTTGCACCCGAGATGGTGCAAATAGGCGAGACGATTCTGATAAAGCGAGGAGAGAAAGTACCCCTTGATGGTAGGGTTGTCAGTGGCTCTGCGCTTCTTGATACCTCTGCCCTTACGGGCGAGAGTGTGCCCCGTGAAGTCCGTGGAGGTGACGAGGTCTATTCGGGCAGTATCAATGTGAAGGGAGAGTTGCGTTTGCAAACCACCAAGACCTTTGGCGAGAGCACAGCCTCACGCATCATCGCATTGGTAGAGAGTGCTGGTGCAAGCAAGTCGCGTAGCGAGTCTTTCATTACTCGTTTTGCTCGCATCTATACTCCCGTAGTCGTGATGGCAGCTTTGTTCTTGGCAGTAGTCCCACCTCTTTTTGGGGGCTTGGGCTTCGGCGTGCAGTTTTTTGGCGCAGGTAGTTTTATGCAACTGTTTCCTCTTTGGCTCAACCGTGCGCTCATATTCCTTGTGGTTTCTTGTCCTTGTGCCTTGGTTATCAGTGTGCCGCTTACTTTCTTCGGAGGCATTGGCGGCGCCTCGCGTGCAGGTATTCTCATCAAGGGGAGCAGTTATATGGATGCGCTTGCCAAGGTAGGTGTTGTGGTATTCGACAAGACGGGAACGCTGACTCATGGCGAGGTGTTGGTGCAAGCCGATGAGGGCGATCCTGTTGTGGTGGGCGACCGTGTAAAGGAAGGCAGTGCCGAGGCAATAGCCCAGTTGCGAAGTGAGGGAGTGGGCAAGACGGTTATGCTTACAGGCGACCGTGAGGAAGTGGGCGAGCGCATAGCCTGTCAGTTAGGGCTCGATGAATATTACGCAGAACTGATGCCTGCCGATAAGTTGGCTCATGTAGAACAGCTGTTGAGGCAAAAGCCTGATGGCAGAACTTTGGCTTACGTAGGTGATGGCATCAACGATGCTCCCGTATTGAAGAGGGCAGATGTGGGAATTGCCATGGGTGCCTTGGGATGTGACGCAGCCATCGAGGCAGCTGATGTAGTACTGATGGACGACGAGCCTCGGAAGGTGCCTCTTGCAGTTCGCATTTCTCGTCGCACCATCCGCATAGCCCATCAGAATGTAGCCTTTGCCATAGGTGTCAAAGTTGCAGTTCTTCTACTTGCCACTGTGGGCTTAGGTACCATGTGGATGGCTGTCTTTGCCGATGTGGGTGTAACGGTTCTTGCTGTACTCAACGCAATGAGGGCGTTGAAGAAAGTCGGATGCTCATGGGACTAACGGATATGAGACGTTTCTTGTAGAGGTCGCCTATGGCGCGCTTGAATACCTTTTTGCTTACATGGAAACGCTCGTAGATGTCGTCGGCTTCGCTCTTGTCTCCTAAGTCGCAGACGCCATCATTATCAAGCAGATATTGATAAAGCGTTTCGGCAAAGTCGGCAGCTTGCTCCATTCCTGTTTTCTGTAAGGTTACATCTATCTTTCCGTCTGGGCGTACACGTCCTATATAGCCTTTCACCCTGTCGCCCGTATGTATGTATTGGAATATTTGGTCTTGATAAAGCAGGCCAGGATACTTATTGTCGATGATGACCTTGAAACCGAGGTCGGTCTTCTGCCAGACGAGTAACTTTACCTCGTCGCCGTGGCGATAGTGAGGATGTTCCTCCGATAGGTATCGTTCCACCTTGGCAGAAGCCACGATGCGGTAGCTCTCCTCGTCTATGTGTACATGTACGATGTAGGAGTTGCCGATGACCATGCGCTTCTTCTGTTCGCGGAAAGGACAGAAGAGATCTTTCATCAGTCCCCATCCCAAGAAGGCTCCATACTCGTTCACCCATTTCACTTCAAGGTAGGCAAAGTCACCCACCTTGGCCAATGGCTTCTCCGTGGTGGCAATGAGACGCTCGTCTTGGTCGAGGTAGATGAATACATCCAGTTCGTCGCCTATGCTCACTCCTTCGGGAACGTATCGGGATGGTAACAGAATTTCGCCCTCATCTCCGCCATTTAGGTACATTCCGAAATCAACTTTCTTAGTTACTCTAAGGCGATTATAGTCGCCAAGCTTTATCTTATCTGTCATTATTTTCCTTTGCTTATTTTAAATAGGTTCATCGCCCGAAATAGGTTCCTTGTCTTGTGTCGCCGCTTCTACAGTTTTCTCTATCATGCCATCCTTGAGGTGGATGGTGCGATCGGTAATGGCGGCCAATGTCTCGTCGTGGGTAACAATGACAAAAGTCTGTCCGAACTTGTCGCGTAGGTCGAAGAATAGTTGGTGCAGTTCGGCCTTGTTCTTGCTGTCGAGACTGCCCGAAGGTTCATCGGCCAGGATGACGGCAGGATGGTTGACCAAGGCCCTTGCCACGGCCACACGCTGCTTCTCGCCACCCGATAGCTCGGCAGGCTTATGGGCAGCACGGTCGCTCAGGCCCATGAAGTCGAGCAACTCCTCTGCGCGAGCCTTGGCTTCCTTGCGACTTTTGCCGGCGATGAAGGCTGGAATCATGATGTTCTCCAGAGCTGTAAACTCGGGAAGCAACTGGTGAAACTGGAAAACAAAACCCAGATGTTGGTTACGGAAGTCGCTCAACTTCTTGGTCGATAACTTGCTCACGTCGATGCCGTCTACCACGATGCTTCCACTGTCAGGTTTGTCGAGGGTACCCATAATCTGGAGTAGGGTGGTCTTGCCGGCACCACTGGGTCCAACGATGCTAACCACCTCGCCCTTGTCGATATGCAGGTCGATGCCCTTGAGTACCTGCAACGAACCGAAACTTTTGGTAATTCCTTTGATATCTATCATTGTTTTTGTTTTTTCCTTGATGTCTATAAAAAGATGTGCAAATATAGTCATTTTCGGCAAAATGGCAAAGATATTTGTTCTAATTCGTGACAAAGAGGGCTAAAAAGTGTTGATATCGCAAAGATATGGTATGTTCCTTACCCCCGAACAAGGTATATAGATTACCCTCATAGCGGTGTTTTTCCAAGGATTGTAAAAATGCATATAGGGTGTCGCTTTTCCTTTAAAGCCGGAATGCGACACCCTATGTTGGTGGTAAAAACTTAATTTCAGTGAAAAATGAGCGGCTTACTTGTTGAAAGCATAGAAGAAGCCGTCGTTCATGGCCATGCGGAGCTGGAACAAGCCGTTCTCGTCGGCGGAGACGTTCATCTTGGAGCCATTTGGCAGGCAAGCCTGGATGCTACCGTCCTCGTTGAAGCTGAACAACTCACGAATGTCGCCATCCTTGCTGTATGACCAGCTCTTGTTCTTCTTGTCGAATACAAAGTACGACTTCTCTCCGTCGGGGTCGGTTATCTCGTAACCATTCTTCAGTGTCTTTACAGCGTACATGCGTCCGTCCTTTCCCATCACGTCTTTGGTAGTTCCCACCTGGCCGATAACCTTCTCGCCTGTCCAGAACTCGATGGAGTTGAGCACAAAAAGGTCGGCGACAGAGCATACTGCGTAGGCTGGAGAGATGAGCACGAAGATAACTTCGTTGATGAACTTGTTGCTTGTCGCTCTCTTGTTCCAGTTGAGCACGGAGTTGGTAAGACCGAAAGAGCCGATGCATGAACTGAGAGTCATGGCACCCACTGTGACTGCGATGACCGATTTAGTGATAGTTTTCTTCATCTTGTTAAAATTTTTAGTGTGTTGATAATTGTTGGTAATACCTATATTCAGTTTTGTTTGAAAAATCTCCATATACGGAAAGCCTCAATGCTTGAAATGCCGTTTCAGCCAGCGGCTCATGATTTCGTAGGCGCTCTCTTCCTCCTGGTGCTGAGGCTCGGCGAAGGTGAGATGCTCGCCCGAGGCATCGCCGTGCTGGTCGGGGAAGATGATCATCAGGTTGGTGCCCGAGAAGAAACGCGTAAGCTCTTCGGGCAGCCGCTCGAGGGCTGTCTTGTGAGAAACGGTACCCTTGCGGGCGGTTACCACCACAAACATGTGGTCGGGAGCTATCTGCGAGGCTATCTGGGGCATCTCGTTCCAGTGGTTCATGAGCGTATAGTCGGAACGAACCTCTGGATATCGATTCTTGATAAACTCGTTGATGAGCGAAAGTGCCTCCATGCGTCCATGAAACAGTATGCGACAATCGAGGTTGCTTGCCATGCGCGACAGGCGTTCTACCCATCGGTAGAAGCCAGGCTCGAACTCGGCTCTCGAAGGAACAGCCACCTGTATGCGGCGTATGGTGTTGAGCGGTTGGCGGATGCGCGCCATGATGATTTGGCGGCTAAGTCCATTGAACAGACTTTGGTGGAACTCGCCCCAGAACTTAGGCGAGCGTTCTGGATGCATGTGCATGCCGATGATGATCTCGGAGCACTGAAACTCGTTGAAGGCGTGCTTGATGCCATTGGCTATGTTGGCAGCTATCCGAACCTGGGTCTGCGTGAGCACATCGGTGGCAGCGGCCAACTGGCAGCAATGTTCGAGCAGCCTTTTGCCTTGCTCCTGGTTGTACCGCATGTCTTTGTCCTCATACACCACGTTGAGGCAGACCAAGCCGTGGTTCAGTTTCTGGTTTCTCACCAAGAAAGCGAGGTTCATCAGGTAGTCTGCATATTCGGGATATCGCACAGGGATGAGTATCTTCTCGTCGTTGGCGCTTTTCTCGTCCTCCGCCTCTGGCAACATCTTGTCTCCGAGTACGATCTTGCGCGAAGACCAGTCGGTGAGCAACGAGGAGATGATGCAGGTGCACAATATCATGATGACCACGCCGTTGAGCATGTCGTCGTCGACGAGATAGGTGTTTTTTCCTACAAGAATCTTCATTCCCACCATCACCATGGCGATGCTGCCTGCGGCATGGGCTGAGGTAAGCCCGAACATCATGTGCCCCGAAGACAGGGGCAGGCGGAATCCCAGGCAGGTGGCGTAGGCGGCAAGTGCCTTGCCCAGAGTGCCGAAGAACACGGTGCACAGCACCACCCAGAGAACATGGCCCCCCTGGAAGAGCAGTCCCACATTGATAAGCATGCCCACGCCAATGAGAAAATAGGGTATGAAGAGGGCGTTGCCGATAAACTCGAGCCGGTTCATCAAGGGCGACACGTGGGGGATATACCTATTTAGTATCAGACCGGCAAGAAAAGCTCCGAACACACCTTCGATGCCTACTGTCTGCGAGAGGGCGGCACTCATGAAGAGCATTGCCATGACAAAGATAAACTGCATCACGGCATCGCTGTATCGACGAAGAAACCATCTGGTGAGCCGGGGGATAAGAAAAATCATCACGCCACAGTAAGCGGCAAACTTGGCGGCGAAGAGTATCCAGAAGAGCACGCCGTCGTGCTTGGTGAATGAAGCCACCAAACCTGCCAGCATGACCAATGCTATGAGTAGAGAAATCATGCTGGAGCCTACGCTGAGGGTTACGCTCGGCTTCTGCTGCAGCCCGTAGCGGGCGACGATGGGGTAGGCGATGAGCGTGTTGGATGCCATGATGCAACTCAGCAGAAACGAGGCTTTTTGGGAATAGCCCAGGAGCGCGACGCTCGTCCAATAGGTGAGTCCGAAGGGAATGAAGCACGTGAGCAGGGCATAAGTGACCAGCCTCGACTTTGTTTTTTTCATTCCCTCCATGTCCATCTCGAGGGCGGCAAGGAACATGATGTAGTACAATCCTACCTTGCCAAACAATTCGAAGGAAGAGTCGCGTTCCAAGATGTTGAGCCCGTACTTGCCTATGAGCACTCCTGCCAACACCATGCCGATGATGTGTGGGATGCGGAGCTTTCCCATGATGATAGGCGCAAAGAGGATGATAATCATCACTACGAAGAAAATCAGCGTAGGGTCGGTTATCGGGAAATATTCTGCAATGTTCAGCATAGGCTTTTTACTATTAAGAAGAGATTCTTGGCATCAACGGCACCGCTCTTCTTGTCATTTGGGTGCAAAAATACTAATAAATCTTGAATGGGCAAAGTCTTTTACTTCTTTATCATTGAATGTACGGAGATTTTTGTAATTTTGCACCCGGAAGACAAACTTAGGATAAGAAGATAAGGATAATATACGTATGAAGAAAGGATTGTTTGCACTCGCCTTGGGCACGTTTACCCTCGGCATGGCTGAATTTATTATCGAGGGAATCCTCACCGATGTGGCGCGCAGCATGAATGTGTCTATCCCGCAGGCGGGACATCTCATCTCCATCTATGCCTTGGGAGTATGTGCTGGAGCATTCTCGCTGATATTGATGCATAAGTATCGCCCTAAGAATATACTTTTGTTTCTTGTCTCGTTGGTGGTCTTAGGAGCCGTCATCGCCACAATGGCGCCAAGCTATTGGCTTTTGCTTTGTGCCCGTTTCATCCAGGGACTGCCTCATGGGGCCTATTTCGGGACAGCCACCATCGTGGCAGTGAAGGTGGCGAAGGAGGGGAAGGGCACGCAAGCCGTAGCCATGATGTGTGCCGGCATGCCTTTTGCCAACCTGATGGGCGTTCCTCTGGGCACCTTCCTCAGCCACAACATCTCTTGGCGTGTCCCGTTCTTGATGTCGATAGTGCTGGGCGTCATCACCCTTTATATGATTTACAAATGGGTGCCCGATGTGGAGGCATTGCCCAATAAGGGCATGAAGGCACAGTTCCGCTTCTTGCGAAATCTCGCCCCTTGGCTCATCATCGCCGCCACCTTCCTTGGCAACGGCGGCATCCTTTGCTGGTTCAGCTACATCTCTCCACTCTTGCAGGTGAATGGTGGATTTCATGCGGCAAGCATCTCGGTATTGATGATTCTCGCAGGGTTGGGCATGGTGGTGGGCAACCAGGTGAGCGCTTATCTCGCCGACAAGATACAACCGGGGCGGTTCACCTGTTACCTCCAGTTCTTGGCAGCCGCAGCCTTGCTTGCCACTTTCTTCCTTTCTCATCATGGATGGATTTCTGCCGTGATGATGTTTGTCTCTTGCGCCTGTCTCTTCGGCATCGGTTCGCCCGAGCAATATCTCATTGTGAAGCATAGCGAGGGCGGCGAGATGCTGGGTGGTTGCTGCATCCAGGCAGCCTTTAACTTAGGCAATGCGATAGGCGCATTCCTTGGCGGAATCCCTGTGGCGATGGGGCTGGGGTATCATTATCCCGCCCTCATCGGTGTGCCGATGGCATTGATGGGAGCCTTCTGCCTTTTGGCCTTCCATAAGAAATACGAAACCAAGTAAGCGATTCATGAGATGAAGATACGGATGGATGTTTATGCCACCACAACATTGTTTCCGACAATAATTCTCGTGGAAACCAGCCGTAAACACTGTTTCCTTGTCCGCTCCTAACGGTTTGGACGCAGAAACAGCGTTTCCTGCACCATTCCATAAGGAAAAATGCAAGAAACACTGTTTCTGCCGTCTTCCGGTAAGGAATCATGCAATCTTCATGCTACAAACCGTTCCCGACACATTGCTTGGTCGCGATGACAGTGTTTTTTGCGCCATCCGCTTTGGAATCATCGTATTGTCGGATGTTTTTTGGCATGATGGTGGCATAAGCGGACTGGAAATTCTGTTCTTTCGCAATAGAAGAGCCGTAAGGTCTTGTTTTGCGGCTTCCCTTCCATCTGCTTTTGCTGGTGACCCAGTTTTTGCGACTTTATTCTATCGTTTTCCAACTGATTCCTGTAAAAAGGTAAGCAGAAAAGGTAAAAAAGCGACAAAAAGCAATAATTTGCAGGTGTCAATGTTTGATATTTATAGAAAAAGTCTTACCTTTGCAGCGGATTTGAGAGGATAAGCGTTATTGGGCAACCAAAGATGAGAAATCATCATGCAGGGGGGAGGAGCATTCTTTTCTTTTCCGAAGATTTACTTAACAACTATTATAAAAAGATTCGATTATGAAAGTAGCAATTGTTGGTGCAAGCGGCGCAGTGGGACAGGAGTTCTTGCGCATCCTTGCTGAGAGAAATTTCCCAATGGATGATTTGGTGTTGTTTGGTTCTGAGCGTTCTGCCGGACGAAAATACAACTTCAAGGGAAAGGACTATGAGGTCAAACTTTTGCAGCATAACGATGACTTTAAAGATGTCGATATTGCTTTCACATCTGCTGGTGGTGGAACCTCCGAGGAGTTCGCCGATACCATCACCAAGTATGGTGCCGTGATGATAGACAACTCCAGCGCATTCCGTATGTGCGACGACGTGCCTTTGGTTGTGCCTGAGGTGAATGCTGAGGATGCGCTCAACCGCCCTCGGGGCATCATCGCCAACCCTAACTGCACCACTATCATGATGGTAGTCGTGTTGAAGCCTATCGACGACTTGAGCCATATCAAGAAGATTCACATCGCTTCTTACCAGAGTGCATCAGGCGCTGGTGCCGCTGCCATGGCTGAGCTTCAGCAGCAGTACAAGGACCTCGTGGAGACTGGCAAGACTGACCATATCAATAAGTTCCCTCATCAGTTGGCTTACAATGTCATCCCTCAGATTGACAAGATGACTCCTAACGACTATACCAAGGAGGAGATGAAGATGTACAACGAGACTCGCAAGATTATGCACTCTGATGTTCGCACCAGTGCTACTTGTGTACGTGTTTCCTCTCTTCGTTCTCACTCAGAGAGTGTATGGTTTGAGACCGAGAAGCCATTGACCGTTGAGGAAATCCGCAAGGCTTTGGAGGCTGCTCCTGGTGTAACCGTTAAGGACGATGCACAGAACTACGTTTATCCAATGCCATTGGAGAGCGCAGGCAAGGACGATGTCTATGTAGGTCGTATCCGTAAGGACTTGGCTGACGACAACGGCAATACCTTGTGGCTCACAGGCGACCAGATTCGCAAGGGTGCTGCCTTGAACGCCGTCCAGATAGCAGAGTACCTTATCAAGGTAGGCAACATCAAGTAATCGCATGAAAGAAAGAATCGAACAATTGCTTTGGAAAATGAACCGAGGCATTTTTGAGAAAGAAACCGAAATATCGCTCTCGCTCCTTGCCGCTTTGGCAGGCGAGAGCGTTATTCTTTTGGGTCCTCCGGGAGTGGCGAAGAGTATGGTGGCCCGCCAGTTGAAGACTGCCTTCAGGGATGCCCGGAGTTTTGAGTATCTGATGTCTCGCTTCTCCACGCCCGACGAGATATTCGGCCCTGTGAGCATTCAGAAATTGAAGACTTCGGATACCTATGAGCGTGCGGTGGATGGTTATCTTCCGACAGCAGATGTCGTCTTCCTCGATGAGATTTGGAAGGCGGGACCAGCCATTCAGAACACCCTCCTCACCGTTATCAACGAAAAGATTTTCCGCAATGGCAATCGAGAGATGCATCTTCCCTTGAAGCTCCTCGTGGCTGCAAGCAATGAGTTGCCAGCCAAGGGCGAGGGGTTGGAGGCTCTTTGGGATCGATTCGTGATTCGCATCGAGAGCAGACCGATTAAGCAGGAGAAGAACTTCTGGGCGATGCTGCTGGAAAGTTCTCCCACAGATAGCACAGATTTCACAGATTATGTTAGAAAAGGCATTGTGCAAGAACAGAAAGCGCATCATGCAAATCTCAAAAAAGATACAGAGTCTGTGGAATTGAATATGTTCTCTCAAAATGGAAAGGATAAATCTGTGTTATCTGTAAAATCTGTGGGAGATTTAAGAATATCTGCTGAGGAATATGCTGAATGGACAAATCAAATCAGTGGGATTGGTGTGAAGGAGGAAGTCCTCGATGCCATTTCTTCAATCCGCAAGAGCCTGAGGGCCGTGAATGTGGACGAGGCTGCCGAGCGTAGGAACATCTATGTGAGTGATAGACGATGGAAGAACATCGTTCGCTTGCTCCGTACCTCCGCCTTTATGCAAGACCGTGAGGAGGTGGCGATTTGCGACCTCCTGCCTATCTACCATTGTCTTTGGCAGGAGCCTGAGGAGAGGGATGCCATCCGCAACATTGTGATTCGAGCACTCTTCGCTCCTTTCGCCGACAAACTCGTGGAGATGAAGAATGCCCTTGCCGAGGACATCAAGTATCATCGTATTCGCAAGAACCCAGATGATGGCAGGGACTATGAGGGCGAAATCGAGTCGCTCTCCGATGGCTTGACTTCCTTGGAGCGTCAGTTGGGCGACAACCTCTTCGTCTCTTCCGACGACAAGGCAGAGGTGTCCGCTTATCTCCGTGACTTCTACAAGGAACTGGCGTTTACGAGACAAGATACGATGAAACTGTATGCGGATTGAAGATGATAGAGTAGATAGGAAGCAAATTAGAAGGAACAATAAAAAAATGGAGAGCAATGATGAATAACAGGGCAAATGACTTCTTCCTCCATTCCAACGAGGTGAACCACATCTCCAAGGAGGATTATGGCAAGATGGAATTGCTGGTGAATGCGGCAAAGTTCCGTGTCTTCAGCCAGATTCATCGCCTTTGCCTTTTCGAGCATCTCGTCAATCCACGGCACGGGCATCTGCCAAAACTTGCCATATTGGGAGATATGCTTGCCAAGGGTTCTGCGGAATGCCGAAGTCTCGTTTAGATTCCTCTTCGTGATTTCGCTAAAGGGATACCCCTTGGGCTTTTCGACGGGAGGAACGCAGCCATGGGCTTGTTGAGCAATTTCGCATTATGCGTTTCCATATTGAACCATTGTTTGTCAACGGATGCTGTAAACGAGGGATGCCAAATGCCAAACGAAGGGTGCAAGTTGATGGAGGCTTCCAAATCGTTGTATGCGTTTCCGTTCACAGGTTTCATCAGACCTATTGCTGGATTATCCTTATAAGTTTCTACGGATGATATGATGGGATGAGAAGTATGACTGTAGGTCATGTCGAATGTCAACCATTTATAAGCCAACTCATAGTTGAGATTTTTGCTTATCTCAGACACCAAGAATGGATTTCCTGTCTCATACGTGTAACGATTGTCATATTGGATGCTATTGCGCAAGTAATGATAGTAAGGGCGGGTGATGTCGGCTCCATAGCTCAGTTGCATCTGTACCTTGCCAACAGGCATCGACAAACTGGGAGAAATATTACACTTTTGTGTATATGGAGCAAGGAAAAATCAACTTGCTAACATACAAATAAGAGGGCGCACCATCAAATGTTTGGTGCGCCCTCTTTTAATATTTATTTTAATTGTGTGATTTCTTCATGCGATAGTCCCGTATAACGCATAATTTTGTCTAAAGGCAATCCATCTTCAAGCATGGAACGAGCGGTATCCAATCGTTGGGAAGTAATGCCTTCGGCTCTTCCTTCAGCTC
>DJOI01000077.1:16269-20914 GCA_002439605.1 Candidatus Segatella mututuai
TCCTTCGGCTCTTCCTTCGGCACGTCCGACTTCGCGTCCTTCCTCACGTCCTTTCTCAAAGCCTTGTTCCATTGCGGTATCAAGAGAGTTCTTGATGTCACGGTATGCTTTCAAACTGTCCTCGTACTCCTTGAGTTCTTGCTTGGAGAATTTTGCGATCTCAGCTTCCTCAAAAAGCTTGTCGAACACTTTGCTGCGTAACTCTTTGGGGCGATCAGTCAAACGTGACAGATTTTTTAGAGTATAAAGCCATTTGTCATAAATGGTATGTAATTTTTCTATAGGCTTATCAAATTTTGCAATCTCTACATACTTGAATGTCAACTTATCGTTAAAGACTTTCTTTGTCTTCTTATCCAGTAGGCCTACATCGTGCGCTATGGCCTTCTTATCAAAAGCCACATCGTGCATGTCGAAGTTAAGAAGTGCCACGACATAGACATGTGCTAACTTGAAGTTCCAGTCAGCACTCTTTGGCGCTTGTTCCTTGATGGGGAAAGTAGAATAATAGAGCGACCTATCCTTGAAGTGTTTCTGGTAGGCATTTTGCATTTCCACGATGAATTTCTCGCCTTGCTCATTCTCGCAATATACGTCGAAAATGGCCTTGCGGTCGGTATAGACATCTCCAACATTCTCGCTGTTGAGGTACTTCACATCCTTGATGACTTGCTCTTTTCCGAACAGAGAGTTCAAGAAGTTGATGAGCAGGTCTTTGTTGGGAGCGGTTCCGAAGATGCGCTTGAAACCAAAGTCCGTTAATAAACTAATATATCGTTCTTCTGATTGTCTCATAATTCCCAATATTTTTATTGGGAGCAAAGATAAGGATTCTTTTTGATATATGCAAGCATTTGCAAAAAATAGTAAGAAGATTAGCTCGTATCTAACGATGGTTAGTCGAGCGACAAGAGATTTCTACTTTAAACAGCACACTGTATTATGTGATAGTTAATGCTCTGGTTTATAGTTGGTTTTGTGGTATTCGATGTTGTCGTCTGACTGCACTTGATAAGATTCTATAAGTGATTGGAAGGCGAACTATCCTTTCACAAAGTGGAGAAATCTTGCTCGGGCTACACAGGAGCATCGCAAAAAGTTCCAGTTGGGTCGTTATGGTATTCATTGACCAGAGTTGGACGAAGAGCTTTGTTTCGAAGGTATGTTTGTAGGTATTTGTAAACTTTCGGATTGCGAAGATGCTATCTATTATCAGTCATAAAGATGACAGAACTCCCTTGTTGCCCAAAAACATTCATTATAGTTCTGTTGAAACAAATCCCTCTAAAGGTTGGTCGGCCATTAGAGGGAAAATGATTTAATTGATGTAGTGCTTTTGCGAAGAAGTACTTCCGTTGTCATAAACACAAGTCTTGATGTAAATACCTTTTTGTATAGGGGGATTGGCTAACTTTTGTCCATTGGTAGTAAACCAAATGACCTTTACAATTTTGTTTTCATCCAGAGTTATATCTATAATACTCGTGGAAGAGTCTTTTGTATGTCCAAATACCCAACTCAACCGTTCGGAAGTATAGCTGTTCTTACATACATCCTCATGGGTCCAACCTTCTTCTATATTGAATTTATACTCAGCACGATAATCATCCATGTCTTTTAGAAATGTTTCGACATTGGATATTTTCATGAGTTTATCTGCCGTACCCATCACCGTAAAAAGGGGTGTTTTCGAGACGGCTTCAGCATCCAAACCTGTGGGATTGCCAGCTACGGGCATCGCTGCAGCAAAAAAATCAGGATGATTGGAGAGTATATTCCATGTGCCTGTTCCTCCCATGGAACCACCGAAGATGTAGACCTTGTTGGCATCTACCACGCCACGGTCAATATAGGTCTGTAGCAAGTGGACAATGGCATCTTGCATGGTGCCAAGCCAAGACATATCGGCCGGACATTGTGGAACCAACATAATAGCCTTGCGATTATTTTCTGACAACCATGTGCTAATGGCATTGACACCAGGCTCTTGTATCTGGGTCTCATTGTCATTGCCTTTGCTTGAACCTCCATGAAGATAGATGACGAGTGAAGCCTTTTCGCTAAGTCCTGGGATAGTTGCCTTACGATAAGGTAAAGTTATATTCTCAAATGAGAATGTTTCTTTGGAGAATGCAATCTCTTGCGCCAAAGCTTCACCCCAACTGAGAAAAATCAGCAGGGTGAAGAATAAGAATGCTTTTCTTTTCATTATTTATGTCGCATTTGCTGTGAACGTCTTAGGCCTTTTTTTGCAAGGCGATTCATCATTTTACGCTCTTTCTCATAAACCTTTTCTATCTGGGTCTGAGTGAGAAATTTGGAGTATTCCTTGTAATACTTCTGACGAATGTTGAGGATTTTCTCGCTCATGGCAAAGCGTTGCTTGATGCGTTCTTCGTTCTCTTGCTCAGACATCCCCTGTTTGTTAGGGCGTTGGCGAGGTCTCAAAGCCCATATCTCCTTTTGGTAATTGCAGTAAGTCTTGATGAATTTCTCGGTAACGGCATCGCTGAATGCCAACTCATTGGCAATGTGCTTAGCCTGTACCTCGGCAAGCTGCTCTCGTGAGATACGCTGCTTTTGGTTAGGACGTTGTGTGGCATTCTGCTGTGCAAAGACTGTAGCACAAGATGCAACCATCATGATTGCGATAACGAAAGTTCTAATAAGATGTTTCATGATTCACAAATTTAATATTTTTATACTTATGTTTATTCGTTGATAAAGACATCATTTTGGTAGATGTTCAGCAAGTAAGTCTGGTCATCGGTAGTGAGCTGACTGAAAGCTTGGTCAACATCGTTGATGGATACGTTGTTTGACTTGGAGAAGTTCATGTGGATGACAAGTACCAAGGCAATGGATGCAGCTATGGCAATGACACTTCGTATGAGGAGGTGCAACTTGGCCGGCTTATCATTCTTCATCTTTTTCCAAACATCATCTTCGAGTTTGTCGAAGAATCCATCTGGAGTATTATAAGGCATTCGTTTGCCGATTTGAGCGAAATCAAATTCTTTATTCATTTTATTATATACTTTTAGTCGTTCGAGTTCATGTATTTGATAATTTTCTCTTTGGCAATATGGAAGTTCATCTTTACGGCAGAGGTTGTGGAATCTGTCGCTTCCGCTATCTCCTGATAGCTAAGTTCATCGTAATAACGAAGGTTGAACGCAACTTGTTGCTTGGTTGGCAATGAGAGAATCGCCTTCTGCAACTTCACGGCTTCCAGGTCGGAGTAATCAACATAATTGTCTGCCATGATATGATTTGCTCCATTTTCATCTTCTTCCAATGAAAGTTGCTCTTGCTTTCGAGAGGCAATCAGTCGAAGAGCCTCATTGGTGGCTATTCGGAAAATCCAACCACGGAACGAGTTGTCATCTCTGAATTTCTCGAACGACCGAAATATTCTGATGAAAGCTTCCTGTGTAGCATCTTGTGCGTCATCGTGGGCAACTACCAGTCGGCGGATATGCCAATATATCGGTTGCTTGTATTTCTGCATCAAGAGCCGAAACCCTTTTTCTGATTTTTCCCGAATAGCCCGAATGATGTCTTTGTCCTCTATCATCATACTACATAAAGTTTCTTTTTGCCGTTCAATACCATTTTGATAGGGTTGCTCTTGCTGATGGCAAAAGCATCAAACTCTACCTCGGCGGTTGTTTTTGTCAAGCCTGTCATCTTGCTATACTTGGATATGCTAAGTGACTTATTGTTCTTTAAGTAAGCTAAAGCCATGTCCAAACGGTCTTTCTTGCTCAATCGGTTGCTGATATGAGTGGTGACGGCAGGACGGTTTACTACAGTTACCACGGCAGGACGATAGTAAGTGTGATGATGTACATGGCTATAAAGTCTATGTTGTGCAAAAGCAGATGTTCCAAGCATGAATGCTACGGCAATGAATGTTCCCTTTTTGATATTCGTCTTTGTCTTCATAATTGTAATTTTTTTGTTTTACTTGTTGGTATCGTCATTCTTGTCGAGCTCGTTTTTTTATGACCCCTACGACTATATGACCCACAGAAAAAGAAAAAGTAAAATCAGAACCTAACTTTTTGTTGAAAAAACGAGGTGTTAGGGAAAAGTTCAGGGAAAATGTGTATCTTTGTACCTTGACTAATAACAGGTAAACAAATGACAGAAACTGTACTACAACCCACTTTCAGCTACGAAGTCTTCGACCGACAGCTGGAAACGTATTATATGATGTGCCAAGTCCTCATCCAAGGATGGGAAGACTACGGCACACAAGAGATGAACTTCGACATTCGCTCGCTCTGCACCAAGGCTTCGCGCCTCTGCTATATGGCAGACCAAGGCTTGGCGTTGCAATATGCCGACCTTACCCAACAGCGCAAACTCGCTATTTCGTACAACATTTTCGTCGTGTTACCCATCGAACAGGTAAACGTCTGAGTGACGAAGAAATGGGTTGGCTTACCGTAAGCGGGGGCAAGGTTGGCTGAAAGATACAAAGATGAAAGCGGAGTTGGACTTGTATTTCGCTACCCTGGAGTATAATCACGACAAAGGAGACCTGGTGAGAAAGAGATGCCCACCTCTTGCAGAATCTTTCGCATGAGGCGTTTGCCCAACAGATGATGAGCAAGAATTGGTTTGGCGATGTCGTCAC
>DJOI01000064.1:0-230 GCA_002439605.1 Candidatus Segatella mututuai
GGAAATGCTTCCAATAATGCTGCAACTCTCGTTCTATATCAGAAAGTTGAGTATAGAATTCATCTTTCTTTGCCACCTTAGCGGCATTCAAATTCTTGTTTGCCATAACGCTTGATTGTTAGTTATACGATACAATATGTGCATACAACTATCAATCACGCCAAGACGCAAAAAGGGCGTGATGCTCTTATTGCGTTCAGCTATGAGGCAGCCTCGGAATGGAAACCTCA
>DJOI01000064.1:330-3774 GCA_002439605.1 Candidatus Segatella mututuai
TAAGGCATCCCATACCGAATGCCTTATCACAATTATTCCTTGTTACGTTATTTCCAATAAGTTTCCGAGGCTTTTGGCTGAACGCGAAATAATAGCGAATGCTTTTTGTTTACCAACGATGTCTTGGAGATGGCTTTCACCAAATCCAACGGCAAAGGTACAACTAAATATCGAGACTATCGTGCTTTTCATAGGAAAAGTTTACTGGCAGGCAGCATTTTATACCCATTATGGCAATTCACTACAGCGACAAGCATCTATCGCTAATAGGAGCCAAACACCATCGCTAATAGGAACAAAGCCTCATCGGTATTAGCGACCTATACCCCTAACCCTTATAGCGATTCGACCGCACAACAGGTGAGCGACGGGCGCACAACATGTGTTGTGCAGCCGCATATCAGCTGATGTGCAAGCGCACAACAGCCGTTGTGCGGTTACAGAACCATTTATTTCAACTTTTCCTTGCTGTTCTCAGAATAAAAGCGTACCTTTGCATACCATCTGCCAACGAACAAGGCAGACAAACAAGGACATCAAGTTTTACTAATAACCTTATAACAACATTCGAATGGCTATCAAATACGAAATACATTACCTACCGAACGCTGGAGGAAACGACGTGACACGCAGGTTCGCCCACATCTTTGAGGAACCTGCCATGAGCGACAAGCAGATGATAGAGCGCATCGCCAAGCATAGCTGCCTGGGCGAGGGTGAAGTCTCCGCCGTACTCATGCGACTTCGCGACATCATCGAAGACGACTTGAAGGACGGCAGACGTGTGAACATCCCCGAAATCGGATACCTCTCGCTCTCAGCCGACCTCGACATGGACGACCTAAAGTCCGACAGCAAGGTGAGAGCCGACTATGTGAGCGTAAAAGGCATCAAGTTTCGCCCCAATGCCGACCTATTGAAGCAAGTGAAATACCACACACATTTCGAGAAGTCGCAATACACCTCTCGCTCCTACCCTTTCTCCGAGGAAACATTGAAGGAGAAAATCAAGGAGTATCTGAAGACACATCGCTCCATCAACCGCCGAACCTTGGAGATAGAGTTTCATATCCGCAAGCAGACGGCGCTCAACTGGCTGAAGAAACTGGTGGATTCGGGCTTCTTGATAAAGGAAGGCTCCCGAACCGCTCCCGTCTATTTCTTGGCTGGAGAATAGCACATGGGGGTATCCACCACCAAACGCCCTGTTTCGGACTACCTAAATAGCGCCTACAGCATTGCGGAACGCCTGTCCGTAGGGAGGAGAGACAAGCGATGATGTTTTGGTGTATTTTTCGAAGAAAAACTTTGCCATGTCTGATTTTTAAGCTACCTTTGCAACAGATATAAACCACAAAACGTTATCGGCGAATGAAATATTACGAGATAGACAAAGACATGCGTTACCTGCAACTGCTGGCACAGTCGTTCACAACAGTGGCAGAAGCCAGCACCGAGATTATCAACCTGCAAGCCATTCTCAACCTCCCAAAAGGTACAGAACACTTCCTGGCCGATATACACGGCGAATACGAGGCTTTTCTGCATGTGCTGAAAAACGCATCGGGAAACATCAAGCGAAAGGTTAACGAGCTCTTCGGAAACACCTTGCGCGAAGCTGAGAAACGTGAGCTATGCACGCTCATCTACTACCCCGAGCAGAAACTGGAACTGGTAAAGCAAAACGAGCCCGACATCAACGACTGGTACCACATCACGTTGCACCAGCTGGTGGCAGTGTGCCGCGACGTGTCGAGCAAATACACCCGTTCGAAAGTAAGGAAGTCACTGCCCTGCGACTTCTCCTACATCATACAGGAACTTCTGCACGAACATACCGAAGACCACGACAAGACCGCCTATGTCAATGTCATCGTAGACACCATCATATCCACAGGCCGCGCAGACGACTTCATCACTGCCATCGCCAAGGTGATACAGCGGCTTGCCATAGACCAACTGCACATCCTTGGCGACATCTACGACCGCGGACCTGGAGCCCACATCATACTCGACACCATGAGCCATTACCATAGCTGGGACTTGCAATGGGGCAACCACGATGTGCTGTGGATGGGAGCCGCCGCAGGCAACGATGCATGCATCTGCAACGTGATTCGGCTGAGCCTGCGCTATGCCAACCTCTCCACCCTCGAAGAGGGCTACGGCATCAACCTCATCCCCTTGGCAACCTTTGCCATGGAAGCCTACAAGGAAGACGACTGTGCGGAATTCCTGCCCAAACTGAGCGGAGGCAGCACCGCCATAGACGAAAAGACCAAGCGCCTGACAGCCCAGATGCACAAGGCCATTGCCATCCTTCAGTTTAAGATAGAGGGACAGCTCATTGCCAAGCATCCGGAATGGAAGATGGACAAGCGTCGGCTCTTCGAACACATAGACTACGAGAAAGAGGAAATAGAGATAGACGGCAAGACATACCCCATGACATCGTGCCACTTCCCCACCATCAATCCAAGCTCGCCCTACGAACTATCGCCAGAGGAAGAGACTCTAATGGCCAAGCTGCACCATTCATTCATGGTCTGCGAGAAGCTGCACAAGCACATCAAGGTGATGCTGCAGCATGGCTGCATGTATACCATCATCAACAACAACCTGCTCTTCCACGCATCGTGCCCGCTCAATGAAGACAGCTCGCTGAAAGAAGTGGAAATATCCCCTAACAAGAAATTCGCCGGCCGCGACCTCATGCAACATACAGACATGCAGATACGCACAGCCTTCCAGTCTGACTCCGACCCCAAAGAGCGTGAATACGCCATAGATTACTTCATATACTTATGGTGCGGCCCCGACAGCCCACTCTTCGACAAGAGCAAGATGGCAACTTTCGAGCGATATTTCATCGCCGACAAGGAAACACACAAGGAGGAGAAAGGCTATTACTTCAAATTGCGCGATGACGAGCATGTCATCGACCACATCATGGATGCCTTCGGAGTGACAGGACCCAACAGGCATATCATCAACGGACACGTGCCTGTACGCACCACCAAGGGTGAGAATCCCATCAAGGCCAATGGAAAGCTGATGGTGATAGACGGTGGCTTCTCGAAGGCATATCACAACGAGACGGGCATTGCAGGCTACACATTGGTATATCACTCCCGCGGATTCCAACTGGTACAGCACGAACCCTTCACCAGCACAGAGGATGCCATCCTGCGGGGCACAGACATCAAGAGCACCACACAGATCGTGGAAATGTCGAACCGGCGCATGCTCGTGGCTGATACCGACATCGGTAGAGAACTGCGCAAGCAAATAGCCGACCTGGAAGAACTGCTGTATGCCTATCGCCATGGCTTCGTGAAGGAATCGGAAAGGAAGAAATAGGATCATTACAAATCAGTAAGTCCGCTGCAAATCTATGGTTTGCAGCGGACTTACTGATTTTATGTAGTCGATAGGGGAATCGAA